>NZ_CANMAB010000001.1:0-115587 GCF_947495635.1 uncultured Virgibacillus sp.
AGGTTTTTTTATGGCTTTTAATAGTAAAAATTAACATTATTCATAATCTTGAAATAATAATTATTGCTTGACTTTAGTTTCATAATTTAATGCAACGCTAGTGTAATTCCCTATAATTTCCCAGACAATAAAAAAGTGCTACGCTTTACGTAACACTCTAATCTTCGTAATTCAGCTTATCATGCTAACGAGGTTCTACGATTAATTTAATTGCTGTACGTTCTTCATCATCAATTAAAATATCAGTAAATGCCGGAATACAGATGAGGTCAACTCCACTTGGTGCAACAAATCCTCTAGCAATTGCTACTGCCTTTACAGCTTGATTTAATGCACCAGCGCCTATCGCTTGAATTTCTGCTGAGCCGCGTTCTCTTAAAACATTCGCAAGTGCACCTGCTACTGAATTGGGATTTGATTTTGCTGACACCTTTAATACTTCCATTACTAGTACCTCCTTCATTAACTATTATAGTTCTATTGCTACTATATTCCTGGAGATGTTAGCTTATTACCCTATTATGCATTAATAATTCGAAACATTCAAATAATCAATAAATAAACGGATGATCATCATTTATTAGAATGCGCTCCACCTTTGTTGCTTTCCCACTTTTATCATCAATCGTAACGAAAAAACCATTTAACTGACTTCTTCCCTTTTTTGTAATTTCAAAACGTACAGGCATGGAAGTTAAAAACCGTTGGATCACCGCTTCTTTCTCTACGCCTAATATTCCATCATACGGGCCCGTCATCCCTACATCGGATATATATGCAGTACCACCAGGCAATATGCGTTCATCAGCGGTTTGTGTATGCGTATGAGTACCAACGACTGCACTAGCACGACCGTCTACATACCATCCTAATGCCTGTTTTTCACTAGTTGCTTCGCCATGAAAATCTATAAAAATTATATTTGTTCGTTTTTTAGCTTCCTCTATTAATTGATCTGCTTTAGTAAACGGATCATCACTAGGTGGAAGGAATGTCCTTCCTTGTAAATTCATAACAGCGACTTCAATTCCATTAATATTTACATAAATAATTCCTTTTCCAGGATTATTTTCCGGAAAGTTCGCTGGACGGATCATATTCTTAGCATCGTCTATAAAATCATATATTTCCCGCTTATCCCATGTATGGTTTCCCATTGTAACAACTTGGGCTCCCCACTCCAGAAATTGTTTATAAATTTTTTCAGTTATTCCTTTACCTGATGCTGCATTTTCCCCATTAACAATAGTAAGATTTGGTCGATATTTCTCTTTTAACTTAGGCAAATATTCCTGTACCATATTTCTACCTGGAGAGCCAACGATATCTCCAATAAATAAAATTTTCATTAATCTTATCATCCTATCCTTTTGATTACTTTAAGTCTTTCATACCGTGTTTATCTTGTCAAAATTTCTAGTCATTATGTAAGGAAAAATATGCAGTCATCCTTAAAATACGCAAAATAAAAAGCGGTCTATGACCACTTTTTATTTTGCATATTCAACAGCTCTCGTTTCCCTGATTACCGTTACTTTAATATGACCTGGGTAATCAAGTTCTCCTTCAATTCGCTTGCGGATGTCCCGTGCGATTCGAACGGATTCTACATCATCGATTTCATCAGGCTTTACCATAATGCGAATTTCTCTTCCCGCCTGAATAGCAAATGATTTTTCCACTCCAGTGAACGATTCAGAAATTTCTTCTAATTTCTCTAATCGCTTAATATAATTTTCCAACGTTTCACTTCTAGCACCAGGTCTTGCTGCAGATAGTGCGTCCGCTGCAGCAACCAATACTGAGATAATGGAAGTAGGCTCTTCATCGCCATGGTGAGAAGCTATCGAATTAATGACAACCTCATGTTCCTTATATTTCATTGCAAGTTCTTTACCAATTTCGACGTGACTTCCTTCCACTTCATGATCTATTGCTTTACCAATATCATGGAGTAGTCCCGCTCTTCTTGCCAATGTTTCATCTTCACCTAGTTCAGCAGCAAGCAATCCAGAAAGGTATGCAACCTCAGTTGAATGCTTCAATACATTTTGTCCATAGCTTGTACGATATTTTAATCTACCAAGAATCTTTATTAAGTCTGGATGTAAGCCATGTACACCTACTTCAAACGTTGTTTCTTCACCAATCTCACGTATATATTCATCTACGTCGCGTCTCGCCTTATCTACCATTTCCTCTATTCGTGCTGGATGTATTCTTCCATCTTGTACGAGTTTTTCTAAAGCGAGGCGAGCTGTTTCTCTTCTAATCGGATCAAATCCAGATAAAATTACTGCTTCTGGAGTATCATCAATAATTAAATCAATACCTGTCAGCGTTTCTAGCGTACGAATATTCCGCCCTTCACGACCAATAATTCGTCCTTTCATTTCATCATTAGGAAGGTTAACAACTGAGACGGTTGTTTCAGCAACGTGGTCAGCAGCACAGCGTTGTAAAGCTAACGATAGGATGCTTTTGGCTTTTTTATCTGCTTCTTCTTTTGCGCGATTCTCAGCCTCTTTTATTAATAATGCTGATTCATGCGCAACTTCTTGTTCGATTCTTTCAAGAATAATTTGTCTAGCCTGGTCTGTTGTATATCCTGAAATGCGTTCAAGCTCGGTTTGCTGCTCTTGTAATGTAGCTTCCACTTTGCTTTCCATTTCTTCAATTTGTTGTTGTTTTTCTGTTAACGACTGTTCTTTCCTCTCTAACATAAGCTCACGCTTGTCTAGTGTTTCACTTTTTCTGTCCAGATTTTCTTCTTTTTGCATCAGACGATTTTCTTGCTTTTGTACTTCGTTACGTCGTTCACGAAGTTCATCTTCGGTCTGTTGGCGAAGTTTATGATTTTCATCCTTCGCTTCAAGAAGCGCCTCTTTTTTGGAGGCATCTGCATTCCGATGCGCCTCATCAACGATTTGTTTAGCTAATGTTTCAGCACTAGAAATTTTAGCTTCAGCAATAGATTTACGAATCAGATAACCAACAACAATACCGACGATTAGGATTCCAAGCAAAATGGAGATGAGTAAAAGACTGTCCATGATTTCACCTCCTATTGCTATAAAGTTGTACAATTAAATTATTGTCGGCATGTAGCATTTTCAATGCGTGAAAACAATAAAATATATCATTGAAATGATAAATCTATACAGTATTAATTTTAATTGTGTAGAATGCGAATGTCAAGGAAACGTCACAAGTTGTCGCGATTACTTGTGTAAATAATGGAAATATACTTACTTTAGTTAAGAGATAGTAATATTTTTGTTAATAAGTGCTTTAGACAAACATAACTTCTCACTCAAAATACAAACAATTATTTTATCACTATGGGAATATAATCATCGCAACCTGAAATATATCCGTTTCCGCGGGAGTCTCGCTTATTTTAGGTGCTAAATTATTAATTCTAATCAAAAAAACGAACTATAATCAACTTTAACTAATTATAGCTCGTTTTGATTGTTTCTTATTTACTTTTATCCCAGACTTTTTAATTATTGACTAGACATCTAAACTTTCCTGACCGGCTTCTTCTACTTCTTCCTTTGGCTGATCATCAAGATTATAATGACTGCGAATAGCCTCATGAATTTCCGTCATCACATTCGTATTTTCTTTTAGGAACTGCTTCGCATTCTCTCGACCTTGACCAAGTCTTTCTTCATTATAAGAATACCAAGCACCGCTCTTAAGGACAATATCCAAATCTGATCCAATATCCAATATTTCTCCTTCTTTGGATATACCTTCTCCATACATAATATCTACTTCGGCTTGTTTAAATGGCGGTGCTACTTTATTTTTCACTACCTTAATTCTTGCCTTATTTCCTACCATATCATTGCCTTGTTTTAATGACTCTGCACGACGTACTTCTAATCTAACAGAGGAGTAGAATTTAAGTGCTCTTCCACCAGGTGTTGTTTCAGGATTACCAAACATGACGCCGACCTTTTCACGGATTTGGTTAATAAAAATGGCTGTTGTTTTTGATTTATTAATCGCACCAGAAAGCTTCCTTAAAGCCTGTGACATTAAACGAGCCTGAAGACCAACATGAGAGTCTCCCATTTCACCTTCTATTTCGGCTTTAGGAACTAACGCTGCAACAGAATCGACTACAATAATATCAACGGCACCACTACGAACTAACGCTTCGGCGATTTCTAATGCTTGCTCTCCTGTATCAGGCTGTGAAAGGAGTAATTCTTCAATATTCACTCCTAAAGCACGGGCATAAGTAGGGTCTAATGCGTGTTCTGCATCGATAAACGCAGCTTGTCCACCTTGACGCTGTGCTTCGGCAATAGCATGCAAAGCTACAGTTGTTTTACCAGAGGATTCTGGACCATAAATTTCAACTACTCTCCCTCTCGGATAACCTCCAATACCTAAGGCAACATCTAATGCTAGTGAACCACTCGGTATGGTAGCAATTTTTTGTTCAGCTTGTTCTCCAAGTTTCATAATGGAGCCTTTACCGAATTGTTTCTCTATTTGTCTTAACGCCATATCTAAAGCTTGTTTTCTATCACTCAAAGCGTCGTCCTCCTTTAATAATCTACTTACATCATACATGGTTTTCGACCTTTTGCCAAGCAAAAAACGAATAAATGTTCCCTTTTTTAGAGGGGAATAACAAAAGGAAAAAGAATTATAGAATAGATTTCCGCGTAACTATGTAATTATCCATTCAATTATTCTGCTAACTTTATCATTTTAAATGATTGTACAAAAGCTCTAAACCTTTCTGAACAGTTCTTCTTCTTATCGTATTTCGATCTCCTTGAAATTGACATTTCTCTCTTATCGTATGTCCAGCTTGATCATATATAGCAATATATACTGTACCAACAGGCTTTCCTTCTGTTTCTGAAGGTCCAGCAACTCCAGTAAACCCAATACCGATAGATGCATTGAGTTTCGTTGCTGCGTTTTTTGCCATTGCTAAAGCACATTCCTTACTAATAGCACCATATTCCTCAATCACCTGAGGTGGTACGCCTAAAACATTTTGTTTTACCTCGTTATTATATGAAACAATGCCTCCACGAAACACGTCAGAAACACCAGGAACAGATGAAAGCTTTCCGGAGAATAGTCCTCCTGTTAGACTTTCAGCAGTTGCTAGTTGTTTGCTATCTTTCCTCAGCAGTTCTACAATTTCCCCCTCTAGCGTGGCTTGATTGACTCCATAAAAATAGTGACCAACTAAATTTAAAATTTTTGATTTGGTTTTATCTAGTAATTCATCTACTTGTTGCTCTGATTCTCCATTAGCTGTTAACCGAATCACGATCCCATCATCCTGGGCTAACGGTGCAATAGTCGGATTTGTCTGGGCTTGAATCATGTCCCGGAGTTCATGTTCTAGCTTGGACTCACCTATTCCTATAAATTTTAATACGACAGATTTTATGATTTCATGCTGACTAACCATTTGCTGAATCGTTGGGAATACATGCTCGATAGCAAGTGATTTCATTTCCCTGGGAACGCCAGGTAAAAATATCCATTTCCGACCTTCAAATGTTACCATCATCCCTGGAGCCATCCCTACACTGTTTTTCCAAACATCTGCTGTTTCAAAAACACGAGCCTGCTTTCGATTATTCGGGGTCATCTCAACGTCTTGCTTATGAAAATATGCTTGTATTTTATCCATGGAAGGCTTGTGTTCCACCATCGATAAATTCGATAATGCTTGAAAAGCCTCTCTTGTTAAGTCATCTTCTGTTGGCCCTAACCCACCAGTTACTAAAATAATATCGGATCGCAGATGTGCTTGTCTAAATGTCTCTTCGACGCGGCGTAGGTTATCACCGACGACAACATGGTTATATATGTTAACTCCATACTGAGCAAGTTGCTGCGATAGCCATTGTGCATTCGTATTTGCAATCTGACCGAGCAGTAATTCTGTTCCTACAGCAATAATCTCAGCTTTCACTTTTTTGGTCATTTTGAATCCCTCATTACATGCCAGTTTTTCATGAAATAATCAACCCCAGATAAAATAGTAAAGAACAGGCTAATATACAGCATCCATTGTCCAAATGGAAATCCTATATAGGCAAACGGAAAATTATGCAGTAGTAATACTGCTATAGCAATCATCTGCGTTGCCGTTTTCAATTTACCCATACTCCCAGCTGCTAAAACAATTCCTTCACCAGCAGCAACAAGTCTAAGACCTGTGACTGCAAATTCTCTACTGATAATAATGATAACTACCCATGCTGGAGCTACCCCCATTTCTACCAGTATGATTAATGCTGCTGAAACAAGTAACTTATCTGCAAGCGGATCTAAAAATTTACCTAAATTTGTTACCAAATTGTATTTTCTTGCATAGTGGCCGTCAATCCAATCAGTAGCGGCGGCGACAATAAATAATAATCCAGCAACAAAATGAGTCAGAGGTAATTGAGCTTCACCAATGTCCCACGATCCCCAATAAAATGGCACACTCATTAAAATAATAAAAACTGGTATTAAAAGTATTCGAGATAACGTTATTTTATTTGGTACATTCATTTATACATCCTCCTCGTGTAAGCATCTATAAATTAAAACCCTTCCCAACAAGTTGAAAGGAAGGGCTTATCAGTTATTCAGCTTCTTGATTTAATTCTATCCATATATTTTGTCTTACGGTTTGTGGGTCAACTGGATATTCCATTTCCACTCCATTAATCGTAATCGTAAGTACAGATGCATTACCGATTTTGAAGAACACACGATCTTTCCCTGTAAGCTTCAGTTCTAAAGGTGATTTTTCCTCATTAAACATAGCCTCTTCAAAGAACGTCTCCCCATCTTCCGATTTAACACCAAGCCATGTATCCCCTTCAGCTTCAAGAGTTGCCTCCACTTCCTCACCAGAATAATTGAAGGCAACAATCGATTCCGGAGTACTTCCTTCACCTTTCTCTATGACAGAGAAAGCTGCTTCTGGTTCATCATTTTTATCGTTCTGAGCTTCATCACTTTCATCAGTTTTATTTTCTTCATCACTCTTTGTATCTTCTTCTGCTGGTTGTTTTGAACGTTTATCATCATTAATCACAACACTATCGTCTTCTTTCACTTCTTCATTATTAGCATTTCCCGACATATTTTGATTAATAAAGATCAAGGCAACTACGATAATACCAATAATTAGTAACACGACGATGATCGTAGGGAAGATCGAAAAGCTTGAAGGAGTCTTTTCGGCATTCGTCTCCTTACGAGTCCGTTGAATCCTACTTAGCTGCTCTCCATCAGGTTCTTCCGTTTTCGGTACTTCTTCTTTAAATTCTTCCATCAATTCATCCGGATCAAGTCCTACTGCATTTGCATATTCCTTAATAAATGCTCTTGCATAGAATTTTCCTGGTAGAATATGTAAATTACCTTCTTCTATGGCAAGTAAATACCTTTTTTGAATCTTTGTTGTTTCCTGCAAACTTTCTAATGAGAGGTTCTTTGCCTCCCTTGCTTCCTTTAGCCTTGCTCCAATTTCCATTTCAAACACCATCCATTTTAAAAATCGAACGTAGAGAATCCATCTTCTTGACTAAATTGTTGTCTTTCAATAGGTTCATACGTAATTTCTTCATTCTCATAACTTCTTAGTTCAATAATGTAATCAAAGTCATCCATTTTATACTCTGTTGATTGTACAAATATATCCGGATGTTCAACTACCTTTATAGCAGGTAGCTGCATAACCTCTCGAATTAGCTGCCAGTGCTTTTCATTAGCACGTCTTGTCGAAACCATTCCATCAATGATATAAATGTTATCTGGGTTGTATTCTCCCTCGATTAATTGACTACGAACTGTCTGCTTCAATAACGTACTGGATACAAACAGCCATCGCTTATTTGCACAAACACTAGCTGCTACAACTGACTCCGTCTTGCCAACTCTTGGCATTCCGCGAATCCCAATTAATTTATGACCTTCTTTTTTATATAACTCCGCCATAAAATCAACCAATAGCCCTAGGTCATCACGGACAAATCGAATGGTCTTACGATCGTCAACATCTCTATGTATATATCTTCCATGTCGCACTGCCATTTTATCTCTGAGTTTAGGCTTTCGAAGTTTAGTAACGTTGATCATGTCCATTGTTTCTAAAATTGATTTTAGGCGTGTTATATTTTCATCAAATTGCGACAATAATAGCATACCTCTACGTGCATTTTCCACACCATTAATTGTAATAATATTTATGGATAACATACCTAATAACGACGAAATATCACCAAGTAAACCAGGTCGGTTAATTTGAATTTCATATTCAAGATACCATTCTGTCTTCTCCATAAAAAGCTCCTTTAAGTGACAACTTTTTTACAGACCTTCTTCAATTTAATTTTAACGATATAACTATATAATAAAGGATTTTACTCCAAGTGAAAAGAGATTATCATAAGAAATAAAAAAAAGAAGCTGTTTATTTAATAATAAACAACTTCGTAAATGAATACAAAATAGTCCCTATTTTGTATTGCCTTGATTTTGCACAAATTTCACCATTGTATTTGCAATAGCTTGTTGCTCATCCTCTGAAGCGGCATTCCATAAATCACGTAAAATTGCCTCTTCATTATTCTTTGCGTCGACATTTTGTGCAAGATAGTCGCCGACCTCTTGTGCCATATTTTGTATCGTTTGTTCACTCATCCCTTGCTCTTGTACTTGATTAAGCTTATTTGCAAGGAAACTTTTCCACGAATCAAAGTTATCAAGAACTGACATACTTTCTCCTCCTTCAATATTTTTACATGCATAGTATTTGAATTATTTCCTTGTTTATACATGCATGAAGGAACAAAAGTGAACATATCAAAACTGTTGGCTAGATTACCAGCCACCGGTAACATTGATTATTTCTCCTTGAATATAGCTACTATTCCCGGAAAGTAAAAAACTAGTCATATGTGCAATTTCTTCTGGCTTCCCAGCTCGATTTAGCGGAATATCAGCTATAATTTCTGCTTTCTCTTCATCTAAAAGATGTTGGTTCATTTTGGTTTCGATATAGCCCGGACTAATTGCATTTACCGAAACGCCCGACGGTCCCACTTCTTTAGCTAAGGCCTTTACAAAGCTATTTTGTGCACCTTTTACAGATGAATAAATGACTTCATTACTGGCACCTTGTTCACCCCAAATAGATGTAATAAAAATAACTTGCCCGCCTGTATGAATCATGGACGGTAATAATTCTTTTACGATCATCCAAGGCGATTTTATGTGAAGCTGGAGCATCTCATCCATTACATCTTCGGGTGTATCTTGAAACAAACCAAAGTGTGCTTTGCCACTTGCAAAAACAACTGCATCAATAGGGAAAACGAGCTGCTTAACAAAGGCCTTGCAAGCAGTTGCATTACTTAAATCTGCTTGTAGCATAGAAAGAATTTTTTCCGGTTCGATACTTTTACGGAAAGCTTCAAGTGCCTGTTTGTTATGATTGTAATGAAGAATAAGCTGATAATTTTGCTCTGCCAATTGTTTAGCAATTGCCACACCAATATCGCCACTCGCACCAACGATTAAAACATTCTTCCCCATTGTATTTACTCCGCAGCGATTGTACAAACAGATAAACGCTCTTCACTAATCCAGTTCTGCATAAATTGCTGAGCATCTTCGAATGTTAAAGCTCTCACTGTTGATAATATGGAGAAAAAGTCCAAATCCAAAATATGGTAATGTGTATATAAATTAGCCATTGTCTCTAAGTTATTCATACTCCGGAGCAACTTTCCAATTTTTTTTCTTTTTATCCGTTCGAATGTTTCGCTAGTAAGTTTTGCGTTCGTTATCCGAAGTAACATTTCTTTTAATGTATCAGCAAATTCAGTAGGCCGCTCACTATTACTACCTATTAAAGTATAACCAAAGTTGCGATCTAAATTCGTCTCAAAAAAGAAGCTATCATCAATTAACTGTTCTTCATATAATAGCTGATAAAATTCGCCACCCTTAGAAAAATAATGGTCCAATATCATGCCTTGTAGCAGATCCTTTTTCAGAAATGCTTCATTTGAAATGTCTAGGTTTGCTTCTTTGATACCAACTGTACATTTAGTAATGGAAACAGGCATCGTTATTTTTTTCTCTTTTGTCGCAACTTCTTGAGGTTCTACTGGGAAATTCCTACGTAACTCTTTCATTTCCTTAAAATCTTTGCGGTTTTGATTTCGTTCAACTAGCTGCATCATTCGATTGGGATCAAAATTTCCAGTAATAAACAACGTCATATTCTCCGGATGATAAAACGTGTTATAGCATGTATATAGATCATCTTTTGTAATCTTATTAATCGATTCCACCGTACCTGCAATATCCACGTTAACTGGATGGTGCTTAAACATTGCTTTTATTGTACCCATAAAAGATTGCCAATCGGGCTGGTCATCATACATGTTTATTTCTTGTGCAATAATTCCCTTTTCCTTTTCCACTGATTGTTCTGTAAAATATGGATCTTGAACAAAGTCGATCAATGTTTCTACATTCTTCTCAATTTGATCGGTGGCTGTAAATAAATAGGCAGTTTTCGTAAACGATGTATAAGCATTGGCGGATGCACCTTGTTTGGAGAAGTCAGCAAATACATCACCCTTCTCACTTTCGAATAGTTTATGTTCTAAAAAGTGGGCAACTCCTTCTGGAACAGTTACGAGTTCGTCCTTACCGATAGGAACAAATTCTAAATCAATAGAACCATAGTTTGTCGTAAATAATCCATGAGTCTTTGCCATTTCTGTTTTCGGCAACAAGATAACATCCAAGCCATTTTCCAATTTTTTTGTGTAAATTGTTTCACCGATCTCTTCATACGTATGCTTATTCATTAGAATCCCCTTTCTCTGCTGTTAATAAATAGAGAGTATCTTCTTCAAGCTTGTTCGCAACAGCAACGACTTCCTCTTTCGTTACGCGCTTAATCTGTTCAATAAACGCTAGAGGTTCAACTTTTTTATTAGATAAAACTTGCTGATACAAAAATTCTATGGTTCCTTGAGGGTGATCTAATGTTTCTAGTAACTGATTGGATATTAACGCTTTTGTTTCATCTAATTCATTTTCTGTAAAGTCACCCTGCTTCATTGCAGTCATCTGCTCTCTTATGATATCTCTTGCTTTTTCAAAATCATCTGGTGCAATACCACTAAATACGAGTAATAGACCTTTATGACTTTCCATTCTAGATGCAGCATAGTAAGCTAAACTATTTTTTTCTCTGACATTTATAAATAATTTAGAGCTAGGAAAACCTCCGAATAAGCCATTAAATACATGTAATGCATAATAGGCATCATCTTGAAATGTAATATTTGTTCGATAACCGATATGCAGTTTAGCCTGTTGAATTTTATCTGTTTCAATAACTTCTCTAGGCTTGGTTTTCTCAACAGAAGCCGGCTTCGGGTTTTTGGTAGCTTGCATTCTTTCTGCTTCAAGATCGTCTCGATGAAATACAGCGGATAATTTTCTCTCCATAACCGCTTCGTCCAAATCACCTTGTATATAGAGATCAATACTATCTTCCTTAAGCATCTGTTGATAGTAAGTAAATAAATTCTGTTCATTAAGTTTATTAAGATCTTCCTCGTAACCATGTACATGTAATTGATATGGTTCACCATTACACATTTCATCAATTAACCGCATATTAGCATAACTCATTTTGTCATCTTTTAATGCATTGATTTTTTGTCTTAATGTTTCTTTTTCTCTGTTAAAAATGGCTTGTTCAAATTGTTGATTTGTTACATTCGGATCAAATAATATTTCGTGCAGTAAATTAATTCCTTCATCAAGAATCGTCGTTGTATCCTCGAGAAATTTCTGATTCGCTATTTCAAGACGTAGACTAATAATATGATTTTCTCCTTTTTTAGCACCATCGATGGAAATAGAAGCACCATAGAGATCATCTAATTTCATTTGTAGCTTTTGCTTAGAAGGGTACTTTTTGGTTCCTTGCTTTAAAATGTAAGGAATTAAAGCTCTTTTTGTTATCGTGTCCCTGCTTAAAGGAGCTTTTAATTTCAATACCAATGTAATTGTCTTATATTTTTTATTTGGAATAAAATGAAGATGTAGTCCGTTTACATCTTTCGTTGTTTCTAAAATTTCGCGCATAAACATCCTCCTGAATTTCTCTAAGATTTATCAACTTTATTCTTCACATATTTTCCATTTGTCATCCATTATAAAACAAAAAAAACCGGGTTGCGACTATAAGACGCAATCCGATTGAAATAGTTATCTATCTGCTACCTTTTATATATGGATCTCCGTTTGCTCTTGGAGCTTCAGCTCTACCAATAAACCCTGCTAAAGCGAGAATCGTTAATACATATGGTGCAATTAACAGGAATACCTGTGGTACATCAGCCAAGAAAGGAATACCTGCACCAATTACACTGAGACTCTGGGCAAAACCGAAGAATAATGCTGCACCCATCGCACCAAGTGGATGCCATTTCCCAAAAATAACTGCTGCCAAAGCCATAAACCCTTGCCCAACAATTGTAGCATGCGAGAAATTAAGCGCGATAGTTAATGCAAAAACAGCTCCACCTAATCCACCCATGGCCCCAGATATAATTACTGCTACATAACGTAATTTATATACATTAATCCCATTTGTATCTGCAGCCATCGGATGTTCTCCGACTGCGCGAAGTCGTAAACCAAATGGTGTTTTATATAGAATGTACCATGCAATAAGCGCTAATACGATAGCTACATATGAAGTAATATAAATCCCTTGAAAGAAAATTGGACCGATGATAGGTATATCCGCTAATAATGGAACATCTGTCGTATAGAATGGCTGACTAACCATATCTGTTTGCCCTTTATCATACCACTGCTTCGTTAAGAAAACACCTAACCCTAACGCTAAAAAATTAATTGCAACCCCACTAACAACTTGGTCAGCGCGAAATGATACGGAAGCAACTGCATGAATAACCGAAAATAATGCAGAAATCACCATTGCGACGACGATAGATAACCATGGTGTCCATGCACCGAAGACATCAGCGAAGGTTAAGTTGAAGACAATTCCAACAAAAGCTCCCATTACCATGAGCCCTTCCAAACCAATATTAACAACGCCGGATCGCTCACTAAACACTCCGCCCAATGCCGTAAATATTAAAGGCGCTGAATAAAATAATGCAGTTGGGATGATCGATTGTAATAATTCAATAAACCCCATTTATTTGCCCTCCTTTTTGAAGCGAAGTATAATCCAACGAATAATATAGCTAGATGCAACAAAGAAAATGATTAATGCAATAATAATATCAACAAGTTCATTTGGAACGCCCGCCTGTGTCGGCATATTTAGCGCCCCTACCTTTAATGCACCAAATAAAAATGCTGCAAGAACTACTCCAATTGCACTATTAGCTCCCAACAACGCAACTGCTATGCCATCAAAACCAATATTCGAAAATCCAGAGCTAACGGTCATATTCCCATAGGTTCCTAGTCCTTCCATAGAACCAGCTAGTCCTGCAAAGGCTCCAGAAATAACCATTGCCAAAACGATGTTGCGTTTAACGCTCATTCCGGCATATTTCGATGCATGTTGATTATAACCTACCGATTTAAGCTCATAACCAATATTCGTTCGCTCAATGATAAACCACATGATCATTGCAGCAAATAGAGCAATTAAAATCCCATAATGCATCCTTGAAAAATACGTTAATCCTTCTAACCATTCAGAAGCTAAAGATGCACTTGGTGCGATCATCTCTGTTTTATCAGCATTATTAGTTAGTACGTTACGGATAATTGCATTTGCACTATAAAGGGCAATATAATTCATCATGATGGTAACAATTACTTCATGAACACCAAGCCTCGCCTTTAATACCCCAGGAATAAACCCCCAAATAGCTCCAGCTAATGCAGCGACGATAAGCGCTAATGGTATATGAATGATCATAGGTGCCTCTACCGTTGTACCTATCCACACAGCAGCTAGCCATCCAACAATAACCTGGCCCTCTGCTCCTATATTGAATAACCCCGTCCTAAAAGCAAATGCGATAGCGAGTCCAGTTAATATATAAGGAGTTGTCTGTCGAATTGTTTCACCAAAGAAATAAGGGTCTCCAAATGCTCCATTAAACAGGGCGACATAACCTTGAATCGGATTATACCCGAATCCAAGCATAATGATTGCTCCTGCAAGTATACCAATAAAAACAGAAATAATAGGAACTAGAATATTGAACCACTTGTTCGAATTCATTGATTATCACCTGCCTTTTCTTGGTTACTGCCAGCCATTAATAACCCTAATTCCTGTTCATTCGTATTTTCTGGTGACACATTTGCTACAATTTTCCCATCAAAAATGACGGCGATTCGATCACTGACATCTAATATCTCATCTAATTCGAAAGATACGAGTAAGATTGCCTTTCCTTTATCACGTTCTTCAATCAGTTTGCGATGAATAAACTCTATCGCTCCTACATCAAGTCCTCTAGTTGGCTGTGCAGCAATTAACAAAGCTGGAGAACGGTCAACTTCCCTTGCAATAATCGCCTTTTGCTGATTTCCACCAGACAGCGCCCTTGCTTTTGTATAAGCACTAGGAGTTCGAACATCATATTCGGAAATTAGACTTTCTGCCTTTTGATAGATTTCTTTATAATTAAGAATCTTATATTTAGAATAGGGGTTTTTGTAATAAGTCTGTAACACAATATTTTCGCCAATAGGAAAATCCAATACTAGCCCAAACTTGTGTCGGTCCTGAGGTATATGACCAACTCCACTTTCTGTTACTTTACGTGGGGATAAATTAGAAATTTCCTTTTCATTTAACCGAATACTTCCAGCGTTTGTTTTTTTTAATCCAGTGATTGCTTCAATCAATTCTGACTGTCCATTGCCATCTACCCCTGCTATCCCTACAATTTCTCCGGCACGTACGTCTAGATTCAAGCCCTTAACCATGTTTACCTTTCTTGAATCTTTTACGAATAAATCTTTAATTTCTAAGACTGTATTAGTAGGTTCAGCGGTTTTCTTTTCCGTTTTAAAAGAGACATCTCTTCCAACCATAAGCGCGGCCAATTCGGTTACATTTGTTTCCGCTACATTTACAGTACCAATTCCTTTTCCTTTACGAATAACTGTACAACGGTCACAAATTTGCATAATCTCTTTTAGTTTATGTGTTATTAGAATGATAGATTTGCCTTCTGCTATTAATGCTTTCATTATCTCCATCAACTCTTTAATTTCTTGAGGAGTAAGTACAGCAGTTGGTTCATCAAAGATTAAAACATCAGCACCACGATATAGTGTCTTTAAGATTTCTACCCGTTGCTGCATACCTACCGAAATATCGCTTATCTTTGCTGTAGCATCAACCTGTAAGCCATAACGATCAGATAACTCCTGAACTTCTCGTTCTGCTTTTTTTATATTAATCTTACCGTGCTTCGTAGGCTCACTACCGAGAATAATATTTTGCGTTACCGTAAACGGTTCTACTAGCATAAAATGTTGATGAACCATACCGATACCTAATTGATTGGCAACATTTGGATCTGCAATATTTACCTTTTTTCCTTTGACACGTATTTCACCTAGCTCAGGCTGATACAATCCGAACAGTACATTCATTAACGTTGACTTTCCAGCACCATTTTCTCCTAGCAGAGCATGTATTTCTCCCTTTTTAAGTTGAACAGTAATGTCATCATTAGCCACTATCCCCGGGAATTCTTTCCGAATATTCAGCATTTCTATTACATAATCCATGGGACTTCACTCCTTTAATATTCAAGTAATCATTACATGCTATCAGAAAAACTAGCAACGGAAGAGGGCTGGAATTTCGCTTCCGTTGCTAACCTTTCTTCCAGCTTACATTACATGCAAAGAGGCTGTTCAACCAGCCTCTTCATTATTGTTCTATAAAGATTCCTCGAATGTCTTCAGTTCATCTCTTGTTTGTGGAACATCTACATCGCCCTTAATAATTTTTTCTTTCCAGTCGTCCACAGCTGAAACGATTTCGTCTGTTATTGCATCTTCATTTGTTTTAGCTAAGAATACGCCATCATCAGATAACCCAAATTCAAGAATTTTTCCACCTGGGAAATCTCCTTCTAGTCCCATGTTACTTACTTTTTGTACGGATAAATCTACACGCTTGACCATTGATGTAAATGTTACATTATGATCGCCAATTTTCCCCTCTTCGTGTTGATCGCGATCCACACCAATAACCCAAATATCACGTTCTGGATCATTTTGTTTAATATCTTTAGCTTGAGCAAATACACCATTTCCTGCAGCACCAGCAGCATGATAAATAATGTCGGCATCATCATTATACATACGCGTAGCAATCAGCTTTCCGTCTGCAGCAGAACTGAAATTCCCTACGTATTGAATGTCAATTTCGATTGCTGGATTTACTGATTTAGCACCAGCTACAAATCCAGCTTCAAATTTATTAATTAAATCAGAATCAACGCCACCAATAAATCCTAATTTATTTGTTTTTGTTTTCATAGCTGCTGCAACGCCAGCCAAGAATGATCCCTCGTGTTCGGCAAAGGTTAAACTAGCAACATTGGGTGCTTCAACAACTGTGTCAACGATCGCATAATTCGTTTCAGGATTTTGTTTTGCCACTTTAGTTATCGAATCTTGAAGCAAAAAGCCAACTCCAAAGATTAAATCATAGCCTTCTTTTGTCATTCTTGTTAAGTTTGGAAGATAATCAGATTCATCTGAGGATTGCGCATAGTCGAACCCATTTCCTTTTGAAAGTCCATGCTCCTCTCCCCAAGCCTTTAACCCTTCCCATGAAGATTGGTTAAAGGATTTATCATCTACTCCACCCTCATCGGTAACAATAGCTGCTGAATAATCCGTTGACTCGCCTTTTTCACTTCCCTTGTCTGCTTCCTTATCATTTGAAGTTCCACAAGCTGCTAACACCATACTAAAACTAGCAATAACAGCAAAGAATAATAAAAACTTACGCTTCTTCATTGATTAAACCCCCTATTATTTTTATAAACATCATAAGTACTTCCTACTTCAATAACTACGCTATAACCACCCCCTCGATATAATTCACAAAAGCGGGAAAATTCCGCATAAAAAATGAAAGCCGTTTCACAAATGGATACGCTTCATTTTTTATCATGTACTACTTTCATACATTCATTCAACTACATTTTACAAACGCTTTCTTAACACGTGAAAGCTGAACATATCAGATCGAAAATAGTTTGCTGAATATAATACTGCCTCATCCTCTTCTGTATAGTGCATTTGTTTTAGGAGTAATAAGGTTTGTTCTGGATGACAGTCTAAAATGTTATAAATTCGATCATGATATCCAATCGGTTCAATATAAGTCACTGCATAAGCTACTCGTTTATTCGCGTATTCCTCCATAAGTTTAAAGATGGAATCTTCTTTATGTACACGATTAAGTGGTATTAAATCTTCTGGAATCTTATCGATACAGAAAACGACAGGTTTACAATCCGCTGTTCGAACCCGTTCAATCTTCGCTAAACGCTTTACTGATTTCGGAGCAAATCTACTCTTTTCATCGTCTGTAGCATCTTGCACATCTGTAGATAAGTATTGCGAACCCGCAATCTTTCCAGATTTCTCGATCATTGATGTCACACTTGTTAATTGTTCGATACCTGATGAAAAAATAGGTTTAGGGTTAACAAATGTACCTACACCATGTCTTCGCGTTACAATATTATCTTCTTCAAGGATGCGCAATGCTTCTCTAAGTGTCGCACGAGAAACACCAAGAAGCTTAGATAATTGAAATTCCGAAGGTAGCTTCTCCTTTTCCTTATATTTCCCCTTTTCAATATCTCGTTTAATTTCATCAATTACTTGTAAATACAAATGTCTTGCATCGGTTTTAATCGACAAGCTATATCCCCCCATCCAATATTTACAAACATCAAGAAATCCGACATCTGACGTATGACTCGTTTGTTCGTCATAAATCATACCATTAATCTTAAAATAAATAAATAGCTATAGGACATATTTCTTAAAAATAATCTTCCTATTTCGACATTAATAGACATTTTTCCACTGATTGTTTTGCTCATTACAAAAAACCGTATAAAGCTGTTTGCACAGACTTTATACGGTTCAATAAAACCTATGAAGATTGCTCCTCTGCTGATTGACTGATTAATACAGTTCGCGGTTTACTCCCTTCATAAGGCCCAACAATTCCACGTTGCTCCATAGCATCAATCAATCTTGCCGCTCTTGTATAGCCAATTCTAAATCTTCGCTGTAGCATCGAAACACTTGCGCTTTGCATTTCCGTTATGAGTTGAACGGCATCATCATATAGTTCATCGTCCACTTCATCTACAACTTCATTCGTTTCTTCTGGAATCATTTCCTCTTGGTATGAAGCCTTTTGCTGATCAATACAATGATCAACAATTCGTTCTACTTCTTCATCAGATAAAAATGCACCTTGTACACGTGTCGGCTTTGATGCTCCTACTGGTAAGAACAACATATCCCCTCTGCCAAGTAGCTTTTCTGCTCCCCCTGAATCCAGAATTGTTCTTGAATCAGTTGTAGAAGAAACACTAAAGGCAATACGAGAAGGGATATTCGCTTTGATAACACCTGTTATAACATCAACAGAAGGTCTTTGTGTGGCAATAATTAAATGAATACCTGCTGCTCTAGCCATTTGCGCTAAGCGCGTAATGGAATCTTCCACATCATTTGAAGCAACCATCATTAAATCGGCTAATTCATCTACTAAAACTACTATATAAGGAAGGTTCGGCTGTGTTTCATCAGCATGTAGATTATGCTTCCTTATGTATTCATTATATCCTTCAATATTTCTAGTTCCTGTATCAGAGAATAGTTCATAGCGTCGTTCCATTTCGGATACAACCTTTTTCAATGCTCTAGAAGCCTTTTTCGGATCAGTCACAACTGGAGCTAGCAAATGTGGGATGCCATTATACACATTTAATTCCACTTTCTTCGGGTCAATCATCATCATTTTCACTTCATGTGGTTTGGTTCGCATCAAGATCGTAGTAATGATTCCGTTCACGCAGACACTTTTACCACTTCCTGTTGCACCTGCTATTAGTAAATGTGGCATCTTATTTAACTCTGAAACTACGGCGTCTCCAGATATATCTCTACCTAAAGCAAAAAGCAGTTTAGAAGCTTGTTTATTAACCATACTATCTAGTACCTCTCGTAAAGATACCATGGCTACTTCCTGATTGGGTACTTCAATACCTACGGCGGATTTACCTGGAATTGGTGCTTCGATTCGAATATCCTTTGCAGCCAATGCCAGGGCCAGATCATCATGCAAACTAACAATCTTACTTACTTTCACTCCTGCTTCTGGATATACTTCATATTTCGTTACTGCTGGTCCAACATGAACCTTTGTTACCCTAGCCTTCACCCCAAAACTATTAAACGTACGCTCTAATTTTCGAACAGTAGCTTGAATCTGTGACTTTTCCTGTTGTTGGGAATTATGTGCTGGCTCTGCTAATAGTTGCATGGAAGGTAATACATATTCATAGTTTTCCGTTTCAGTCATTGGCATATTTTCAAGTGTATCCTCTTCCCCATTGTCTGCTTCTGGCTGTACAGTTTTTTTGCCTTGATCAGCTTGCGGAGTATGGGGGGTATATGCAACATCTGTAAAGTCTTGAATGACTGGCTCTTCCTCCGTATGATATACCACCTCATCAACTTCAGGTTCATCAGCATCTGTATCAACTGGATGGTTCACTTCTGGAAGTTGCTTATTTGCACGCTTTTCCTTCCAAGCGGCTTTATATCTAGCAAAAGAACCGCCAACTTTCTTCCAAAGCTTTGAAAAGATATCACCTATTGACAATTCCGTCATAAATATGATCCCAATAACAATGGAAAAAACAGCAACGATTTTAGCACCTGCTAAGGAGAATAAATAGTACGTGAAGGTGAGTAATAGAGCACCTGCCATTCCACCACCCAAATAGCCAGATGACAATTGATTTTCAAGATATGCAGCGTAATTTTCCCATGTTGTACCAATAATAGAAAGCTGACTATCTGAAGCTATTACCTGATCGAACATCTGAATGTGTGTGAGTAACAATATGCCGCAAAAAACAATATAAAACCCTACAAGTTTTTTGTTTGCAAAATCCGGAAATCTTCGCTTTGCTACTAAAATCATTCCTGTAATTAACAACAATACAGACGCAGCAAAGTACCATATACCTAAAAAGAAGCGAAATAAGTGCTCTAATCCTCCCGGAATAGCTCCGTCACTAATAGCACTTGCACCACTACCAAATATCCCTAAAAATATAAACAAGAGACCGAGTAACTCAAATTTGAGTTGTTTTTTAAACTTACTCTTTCGTTTTTTTCGTTTCTTTGCCATTATTTCACCCCAATCGATCTTGGCAAGTATACATGAAGAATAAACCCCTGTCGAAAAAATGACAAGGGTTTTTTCACGATGCATTTATTTCAATTATACCATAAAACACCAATTTAATAATAACAGTAACGATGCAAATTTAATGAAAAAAAGCAACGAGGAATTAATTGTCTTTGATGTTTGTATTAGGCAAGATGGTTCCAGGTGCATAGTTTTCATTTAAAAAATCTTGCGGATCTGAGGAAAGTAACTGTAAGACTTCCAAAGAACCATCTGTTTTTTGTTGACAATACATGTATCTACCTTCGAACGAGATCATATGTCTATTCGTATGCTCAGATGGGGATGGAGGAAAGATATCTTCTTTTGAAAGCGGCGTATATAAAATCATTGTATCACCTGATTTTCCGCATTCTGTCTATTCTTAATCAGCTCAGTGACTTTCTCCATCGCCTCTTTCACACCACCAACATCATCAATTAGTCCATAGTCTACTGCATCTTTCCCTACAACATTCGTACCAATATCCCTTGTTAGGTTTCCTTTAGCGAACATAAGATCTTTAAACTTCTCCTCTTTTATATTTGAGTGATGAACAACGAAATTAACAACGCGATTCTGCATTTCATCAAGGTATTCAAATGTTTGTGGTACACCAATGACAAGTCCGGTTAAGCGAACTGGATGAATCGTCATTGTTGCAGTGGGAGCAATAAATGAGTAATTAGTTGCTACAGCAATCGGTACACCAATTGAATGTCCACCCCCAAGTACAATCGAAACAGTCGGCTTCGACAAGGATGCAATCATTTCAGAGAGGGCAAGCCCTGCCTCTACATCGCCACCAACTGTATTAAGTAAAAGAATTACACCTTCTATTTTAGGATTTTGTTCTATAGCTATTAATTGCGGAAGCAAATGTTCATACTTTGTCGTCTTATTCTGCGGCGGTAATTGCACATGACCTTCTACTTGTCCAATGATTGATAGTACATGAATATTAGAATCTGGAGCTTGTGGTACATTTGATTGACCTAACTGCTGAATTTTTTGAACCAATGCAGATGGATTAGCCTCTTGATTCTGATCATCTTTCTTTTCCGGTTCTTTATTCATTTACGTACACTCCTTATTGTTATAACTTCTCTTAGTATGAACGTAAATGATTTCCTCATGCATAAGAATAAAGTGAAACTTCAATCCAAACCAACTATATCCTACTATGAAATGAGTTTTTTTTATTTACCATGCTATAAACTCTCTAGCCCCCAGCATAGCCAGGGGTTTTCTAAGCCATTAATAAAGGCTGTCGAGACTTTTCTCGACAGCCTATAGGCTTTAATTAATACGCTCTATAATATTTTTAAGGTTTCGTTCTTCTGTTTCTGAAATACTGACAAGTGGTAATCGTAATGCTCCAGAATCTATTCCTTTCATACGTAATGCTGCTTTTACAGGGGATGGCGATGGAGCTGTAAATAGTCCCTTCATAACAGGTAAAAGTTTACGATGTAGCTTTGCAGCTCCTTTCGTATCACCTTGATTGTATAAATTAACCATTTGCTGCATTTCTTGACCAATTATATGAGAAGCAACAGAAATAACCCCCGCCCCTCCGATAGAAAGTAACGGTAATGTCATACTATCATCTCCACTGTAAACACTAAACGTATCGTTAGTAGCTTCAATTATTTCTGATACTTGATCTAAATCTCCACTAGCTTCTTTTATTGAAACAATGTTGTCTATTTTACTTAACGCAATTGTTGTTTCAGCAGTTATATTTACAATAGACCGACCTGGAATATTGTAAAGCATTACAGGTAAGGATGTTTCCATAGCAATTGTTTTAAAATGTTCATATAAACCTTGTTGATTCGGTTTATTATAGTACGGTGCTACAAGCATTATAGCATCTACACCACAACGTTCAGCCTCTTTTGTTAACGCAATAGAAGCCTGCGTATTATTACTTCCAGTCCCGGCAATAACAGGTACACGATTATTAACTGTTTTTACGACATGGTTAAACAGGCTAATTTTTTCTTCGGTTGTTAAAGTTGGGGATTCTCCTGTTGTACCTGCAACTACTAAACCATCCGTGCCATTATCAAGTAAATACTCAATGAGTATTTCTGTCTGATTAAAATCAATATTCCCTTTGGCATCGAATGGCGTAACCATTGCTGTTAGTACCTGACCAAAATTCATTCTTATCACCTTTTTTCTGTTGATTAAGCAGGACTGCCTGCATCGCTTAATTCAAACACATCGTGCAGCGCATTGACTGCAGTTTTTAAATCTCTGTCATGCACAAGCACCCATATGGTTGTATGACTATCAGCAGACTGTAGAATTTGCACATCTGCATCAGTTAATGCCTGCACTATTTTTGCTGCTACTCCTGGCACACCAGTCATACCTGCACCTACTGCTGATACCTTTGCACAGTTCCCCGTAATTTCCGGATGAAAACCTAATGTTTCTAATATATGAACTGCTTTGTCTGCAAAAGCATTTGGTACAGTGTAAATAACTCCAGTTGGTGATATTGTAATAAAATCTACAGAAATTCCTGCCTCAGCCATAGCCTTAAATACATCAGACTGCATTCGATAAGCTTCTTCTTTTGTTTGAACACGTATTTGTGTAATGTTGGCAATATGAGCAATACCAGTAATCAATCTATCAGCTACATCCATTCCTTCCACTCTTGAAGAAGTAACAAGTGTTCCTCCTTCTTGTGAATATGTCGACCTTACTCTCATAGGAATTTTAGCCTGCATTGCTATTTCTACAGCTCTAGGATGAATCACCTTTGCACCTTGATATGCTAAATTACAGATCTCTGAATACGTTACAACGTCTAGTGGCCTGGCTTTTTCAACTACACGTGGATCAGCAGTCATGATTCCATTTACATCAGTAAATATCTCTATTCGCTCAGCATTTAATGCAACTCCTAAAGCAGCAGCAGTCGTATCGCTTCCACCTCTTCCAATTGTAGTTATATCTCCACTAGGAGTTATTCCTTGAAAGCCTGCTACTACTACAACATCATAGGTTTTTAATTCCTGTAAAATTCGCTCAGGTTGTACTTCCTTGATTTTTGCTTGAGTAAAATCATCAGATGTTACAAAGCCCGCATGTGCACCTGTTAACGCTGTAGCAGTAATATGATGCTTCTGTAGTTCATTTGATAATACAACGGAGGAGATAATTTCCCCACATGACATAAGCATATCTAATTCGCGAGAAGAATTCTTGTTCGCTGGAAAATCAACTAAACCTAGTAGCGTATCCGTTGCATATGGATCTGGTTTTCTTCCCAATGCCGAAACAACAACGACCAGTTTATAGTCTTGCACTAATGCATCTTTTATATGTTTAATTACATGTTCCCTGTTTTCTTCAGACTGTACAGAAGTACCGCCAAATTTTTGAACGAGTATATTCATGGTAACACCTCTATCGCTGCAGCCAGTTATTTTCTATTAATGATTGTGCTATTTGTACTGTATTCCATGCAGCACCCTTCATTAGGTTGTCGGATACAACCCAAAGATGAAAACCATTCTCTTTATCCGGATCTTTTCTTACTCGACCAACAAACACCGCTTCTTTATTGGACGCACTCAATGGAGTTGGATATAGCTGTGCAGATGGATCATCTTCTAAGATAACACCTTCTGCATGCTTTAATTCATTCCATAAATCCGCTACCGTTACCCCTTCTTTATTAACCTCGATATATACACTTTCTGCATGTGATGTAAAGAAAGGCAAACGGACACAAGTAGCCGCTACTGACAATTCCGGTGCATGCATAATTTTTTTCGTTTCATTGATCATTTTCATTTCCTCAAACGTATACCCATTATCCTGAAATACATCTATTTGAGGCAGTGCATTAAAAGCAATTGGGAAGTGCTTCTTATCTCCTTTTACCGGAAGAAGACTTGCTTCCATTTCTTTATTATCCAAATAATCCTTCGATTGCTGTTCCAATTCCATATTAGCTTGATTACCTGCGCCTGAAACTGCTTGATATGTTGAAACAATAACTCTCTCTAAGCCAAAAGCATCTTTAAGTGGTTTTAGAGCTGCTACCATCTGAATAGTTGAACAGTTCGGATTAGCGATAATACCTTCATGATTCTGTAGATCAGCTTTATTTACTTCTGGTACTACCAGCGGTACATTTTCATCCATACGAAAAGCACTCGTATTATCAACAACAACAGCTCCTCGTTTTACTGCTTCTGGAGCCAATGCTTTAGAAACGGAACCTCCAGCGGAAAACAAAGCAATATCGACCCCAGAAAAACTTTCGGGAGTTGCTTCTTCTACTGTTAATTCTTTTTCTTTAAATCGTTGTTTCGATCCCGCTGATCTTTTGGAAGACAACAGCTTTAACTCATTTATTGGAAAATCCTTTTCTTCTAGTAATTGGATTATTTTTTGCCCAACTGCACCTGTTGCTCCTACGACAGCTACATCATATGCTGTTTTTTGTGGCATTTTTCCTATTGCTCCCTTCATAAAACAAGTTTAATAGACTTCTAGCTTATCATTTTATCATAGTTCAGCTGTTATGAGGAACAATAACCGGCTGAAGTTGCTTAAATTCTAATGCAGATTCTATCGTTTCGGGCAATAGGTCCATCTTAGCCACAAGTGAATTTGGTTTTTTATATGGATCATCCTGTCCATAAGGAATGAAATAGATAAATTTACTCGCCATCAAGCGCATCAAATTTACGCCATTTAAACCTAGCGCATCATTTGTTGAAACACCTAATACAACTGGTTGCTGGTTTCGCATGGTTGCTTTTGCTGCCATTAAAACTGGAGAATCCGTTAATGCGTTTGCCAGCTTACTTAAGGAATTACCAGTTAACGGTGCAATGACCATACAATCCAGAGGCATTTTCGGTCCTAATGGTTCTGCCTCTGGCATCGTAGAAATAACTTGCTTTCCTGTTATGGATTCTATTTTTTCAATATGGTCCTCCGCTTTCCCAAACTTTGTATCAGTTGTCCTTACTGTATAAGTTACGATCGGTATTACATCAGCATTTAATTCAATTAATCGTTCTATTTGAGGGAATACTTGATCATATGTGCAATGCGAACCCGTCAAGCCAAACCCTATTCTTTTACCCGATAAATCCATTTGTATAACCTCCCAGTAAATTAATACTTATTTCGTTTTTTGAACGAATTGCTTCACCACATCTGCCAAAATTTTCCCAGCAGTTTTAGGCGCTACAATTCCTGGCAAACTCCGAGCAAGTATTGCCTTGATTCCACGCTGTTCTGCATATTTAAAATCAGTACCTCCTGGCTTGGAGGCTAAGTCAATAATCACTGCATGTGAAGGTAAATGTTTAATTGCCTCTTTTTCGATTACGGGAGCAGGTATTGTGTTTATTAGTAAGTCACAGTTATGCATTTTCGTAGACAATTCTTCAAGAGGAACAGCAGATAACCCCATTTCTGTTATTCGTGCTAAGTCTTTAATTCTTGTTGCGCTTACAGAGACCTTTGCACCAAGTGATGAGAACTTATTAGCTACTGTATTGCCAACCCTTCCAAAACCTACTACCATGACTCGAGAGGAATGAATGGTAAAGTCCGTATGTTCAATTGCCATCATAATGGTGCCTTCTGCAGTAGGAATGGAATTATAAATTGCTACATCATCTCTATCTAATAATGGTACAAGTTTTATATTTGCTTGCTTTATAACATCTCTTAAATAATCGTTTGTAATTCCAGTAAATACGATTGAGGAGCTGGGAAGCTCTTTAAACCATTCTGCTGTTAGATAAATCGGTTTTTCCGAAAATACCGCTTCGACACGGCCTTCGTTATCTATGCCCGTTATAGGTAATATAACAGCATCTAATTGACCTGGGATTAATTCATGTACATCTAATTGTTTTAAACCCGTAAATCCTTGCTCTAATTTGTCAAATCCAACAAGGACAATGGTAGTATCAGTCAAGGATTGAAGCTGCCGAATTAATTCCAGATAACGGGCATCTCCACCGATAACTGCAATTGTTTGACTCATTCTTGTTGACTCCCTCCAAACGTACAATTTGTTTAGTATTCCTTTATAGCTTATGTGCCTCGAGCGTGTTAGTGATTGGGAGTTAGCAAAAAGGACAGGAAAAAAGGCTGATATCTCACCCGAGACACCAGCCTATAAAAAAGTTATTTGATTTTGTATCGTGAGTAAGAAAAACTGAGCAAAATTCGCTCAGTCCGTATCACTAAATGCTCAGATTTACGCTTCCTCTAGTAGCTATTATGGAATAATAGCTACTGCTTGACCACCACTCCGGCTGCCCACTTCCCTTTCCGTGGGGTTTGTCCTTCAGCTAACTTTTTTGAGCAAAACCCGCTCAAAAAAGTGGATCTTCCGGTCAAACAATTCCCACAGGAGTTGAAGTGGCCGGCCTTCGCTATTATCAGGCTCTACAACGCTAGCATGAAGTAACACAGCTGCTTTTATACTCACGGATAGCGATTTTCACTTTACCCATTGTAAAAAAAGTCAACCTATTACTTATGACAAGAATTGTTGCACCTTCTCATAGCGGAGACTAATTACGTAGACTCCTGCGGGATTAGCGCGAGCCGAAAATCCACTTTGCAACGTGTTCTTCTTTGCAAAGTTAGTTGAGGCCGTGCCCGCGGAAAGCGAAGTAATTAGTCGGAGCATTGCCAATATACATCAAACATTTCAAAATAACTACTTGGCTTAACGCAGTCATTGCACTGATTTTATACTTTCTTAACTTATAAAAAACATTAATTTAATTTTTCTGTATCAATTATAATCATGTCCTCACCAACCTTTTTAATAGCACTCCAACGAATCTTTGTTTCCTCTCCTTCTTTTTTTAATCCAAACCATTTATAATTTGGTATAATAAATGATTCAATTTGTCCTGTAGTTTCATTTATTTCTAAATCCGTTTGACCAAGTATTCCTAAACGTGACCCTTCATTTACATTTACAATCTCCTTACCACTTATATCTTTATAGCGCATAAAAATATCTCCTCCAATCAAGCTTTATAACATATATATGCACAAAAAAAACACCTATGTTTCCATAGGCGAACAGCTTGTAGAGAATCTACCATTTATAGCCGAAAGTGAAAATCGAAAATCACCTTGCTCCAACAGACATGGAACAGAAAAAGACGCTTTGCCAACTAGCTGCTATAGCTACGTATATGCCATTTCTCTGATGCTTGACAAGCAACTTCTTTCCGTTCCATTTCTCTTTTGTATAAAGTGAAACTTCAATCCGTGGGGGTTTTGTTTTATCCCACACGGATTGTTAGTACCACAAGGATATGACCTAAAGGCCTTTGAACCATCGGACATTTACTGGCAGTCGATCCCCAATTACCAAAAGTGTCTCACTTTATTGCTTGAAGTGGTGGTATTACTGCCAAGTTATATGCGGGAAAAAATAATAATACTTTTTTCTAGTGAGTTAATTCTCAGTATCTGGAGCAATTAAGGCTATAGAAGGAGACTGCTGGAATATACTATCCATCACTTGATGGATAGAAGCATGCGAAACTTCATCAATCACCTGAACCATCTCATCTAAGCTACGATGCTGCTGTAATATTAACTCATTTTTACCATTACGGCTCATTCTACTATTCGTACTTTCTAGACTTAATAACAGGCTACCTTTCAGCTGTTCTTTGCTATTTTGTAATTCTTTATCCGTTAAACCGTTTTTACTAAACGTAGCAATAGTTCCTTCAATTACTTCTGTTAATTTGTCTAACTGATCTTTCCCTGTACCAGCATATATAGTTAACAATCCATTATCGATAAAGGAGGAATGATAGGAAAAAACAGAGTATGCTAATCCCTGTTTTTCACGGACATCCTGAAACAGTCGGGAACTCATACTTCCACCTAGAACGTTATTCATAATAATTAAACTATAAATATTTTCATCATCAACTGCCAAGCCATTATATCCCATACAAAGATGCGCCTGTTCTGTATCTTTTTGTCGTATCAGCTTTTCACTTACAAATGCTGGTTTTGTAAGTAAGGATGGTGAATGGTCTGTTTGATAATTACCAAAATAACCTTCTACCGCCTCGAGATAAGATGAATCCACATTACCCGCGATCGAGATTACTACATTTTGAGGAGTATATCTTTCTTTCATATAATTTCTTAATTCATCAGGTGTAAAGGATTTTACATGATCCATCGACCCTAAGATTGGAAAACCTAGAGGATGATTTCCATACGAAGCTCTTGCTAAATAGTCGTGCACGATATCATCTGGAGTATCTTCGTACATTTTTATTTCTTCATACACAACTTTCTTTTCTTTTTCCATTTCTTCTTCATCAAATGTTGAATTAAAAAACATATCTGCAAGAATCTCTAATGCTTTATCCTTATGTGTATCTAATACTTTTGCATAAAAGCAGGTATATTCCTTAGATGTGAAAGCATTTACTTGTCCACCTATTGCATCAAATTCTTCAGCAATATCTTGAGGTGAACGGTTTATTGTACCTTTGAAGAACATATGCTCTAAAAAATGTGAAATACCATTATTCGCTATTGATTCATTTCGTGAACCTGTCAATACCCATATACCTACTGTTACAGATCTTACAGCAGGAATAGGTTCTAATACTACGCGTAAGCCATTTTTACAAGTATGTTTTTCTATCAATGCATTTCCTCCTATGTGTGTAGATAATACATACCAATGCTACCTTTTTGCATCTAAAAGCTTTTCTATTGTACTAATTTTTAAGTCTTTATCTTTTATGGAAGTTATAAGCGAATTTAATCCTCGTTCAGTAGCAGCAGTTGGATGCATTAATACTGTCGCACCTGGATGAATCTTTTCATTTACTCGATTAAGCATAACAGAAACAGAAGGGTTCTTCCAATCAATTGTATCTACCGTCCAGAGAATGGTGTTCATATGTAATTGATGACTCACTTTCACTACTTGATCATTAAAACTTCCGCTTGGCGGTGCAAACCATTTTGGACTACTACCAATAATTGCCTTAATAATATCATTCGTTTGAACGATCTGATCAACTATGCTTTGATAATTCATTTTTGCCATATCTGGATGATTATACGCATGATTACCAATAACATGTCCTTGTTCATGGATCATTTTAACGAGATCTGCATGTTTTTTAGCCCATTTTCCTTCTATGAAAAATGTAGCCTTTACATTATGATCCTTTAACGTAGATAATATGTTTGGAATATATTCTTCCCCCCACGATACATTTATTAAGAAAGCCACCATTTTTTTCTTCGGATGACCACGATAAACTGGTGATGCTGGAAGGTCATCCAACGAAACTTCTGGAGATACTTGATCATACACCAATAAGGATTCGTCAAAAGTACCAGTTTCTTTCATTTTTTTATAAGATTTGTCAATATTTACTTTCAAACCATTTCTTCCTGGTGTTTTTTTCCAGACGTTATCAATATATGCATCTTCAGGTGATTCATTATACTTCTCAGCTTTCATTTCTATCTCCTTGTATAATGAATCCTCTGTTTTTACTGCTTCCATTATTTCAGATGTTTCTGTAATGGTAACAGGACTCTTTTGTATATCAAAAGTCAAACCGACTAAAATGATAAATACAAAGAAATGGATCATATGACGGAATCGGTGCATAGCTAAGTCCCCCTTTGCTTTCATTTATATGAAAGGAAGGGACAAGGTATGATTAATTTGCCAAACGTACCAGTTGTTTGACAGAATAATAATAGCAAAATAAAAAGAAACTGGTACGCCAGCTTCTTGTTTAAGACTCTTATGATTTTGATTTTTCAGCTGCTTCTTTACGTTCACGTTCTTCTTTTATAACAGCTTTTCTAGAAAGATTAACTCTCCCTTGATGATCAATTTCTTTTACTTTCACCATAATTTCATCACCAATGGAAACAGCATCTTCTACTTTATTTGTTCTTTCCTCTGCCAGTTCGGAAATATGCACTAAGCCATCTTTTCCTTTAAATAATTCAACAAATGCACCAAATTTTTCAATTCGTTTTACCTTACCAAGATACATTTGACCGACTTCAACTTCTCTCACTAAGTCTTCGATGATTTTTTTGGCTTTTTCGTTCATAGTTGCGTCCGTTGATGATATAAACACACTTCCATCTTGTTCGATATCTATTTTAACGCCAGTTTCATCAATGATTTGATTAATCTGCTTTCCGCTTGGTCCTATAACATCACGGATTTTATCAGGATTAATACTCATGGTAAGGATCTTTGGAGCGTATTCAGAGAGTTCATTTTTAGGCTCCCCAATTGTCGCAAGCATGGATTCGAGTATCTGCATCCGTCCTTTTTTCGCCTGGCTTAATGCTTCTTCTAAAATCTCCTGGGATAATCCGTCGATTTTAATATCCATCTGTAAGGCTGTTACCCCCTGTGCTGTCCCAGCTACCTTAAAATCCATATCTCCTAATGCATCTTCCATACCTTGAATATCAGTTAAAATAGTATAGTCTTCTCCAGATTTAACAAGTCCCATCGCTATACCAGCAACTGGTGCTTTAATTGGTACCCCTGCATCCATCATAGCTAGTGTCGAAGCACAAATGCTGGCTTGAGATGTAGATCCATTTGATTCTAAAACTTCGGAAACAAGCCGTATCGTATAAGGAAACTCCTTATCAGAAGGAACCACTTTTTCTAAAGCACGCTCACCTAACGCACCATGACCAATCTCCCTACGTCCTGGTCCTCTAATTGGTCCAGTCTCACCAACGCTGTACTGCGGAAAATTATAGTGGTGCATAAAGCGTTTAGACTCTTCCAAATCAAGTCCATCAAGAATTTGGACATCTCCTAATGCACCAAGCGTACAAACACTTAAAGCTTGTGTTTGGCCACGAGTGAACAGACCAGATCCATGTGTACGAGGTAGAACATTAATACGAGAGGATAATGGACGAATTTCATCAATCTTTCGACCATCAGGACGTATTTTCTCTTTTGTAATAAGTCGACGGACCTCTTCTTTTACTATTTTATCAAGAACCGCTTTTACTTGTTTAATTTGGTCTTTATCTTCTTCATCATAGCCTTCGATGATCGCATCTTTCACAGCACTAATTGCTTCTTCTCTTGCATGTTTTTCTTTCACTTGAATTGCTGCTAACAATTTTTCTTTCGCTTCTGCTTCCACTTTTTCAGCAATCTCATCTTTTATTTCAAATAAGATTACTTCTTGTTTAGCTAAACCAACTGCTTGTACAATCTCTTCTTGGAACGTCACCAATCGTTTTATTTCTTCGTGTCCAAACATGATTGCTTCAAGCATTACTTCTTCAGGTACTTCTTTTGCTCCAGCTTCAACCATGTTGATAGCATCCTTAGTACCAGCAACAGTGAGTTCAATATCGCTTAGTTCTTCCTGTTCAATCGTTGGATTAATAACGAATTTCCCATCCACTCGACCAACATTAACACCAGCGATTGGTTCTGCAAATGGTATATCAGAAACGCTCAATGCTATGGATGAGCCAATCATTGCTGCGATTTCTGATGGACAATCTTGATCCACACTCATGACTGTACTAATTACTTGAACCTCATTACGGAATCCATCCGGAAATAAAGGTCGGATAGGGCGATCAATTAATCGAGAAGAAAGGATTGCTTTTTCGCTTGGCCTTCCTTCACGCTTGATAAATCCTCCAGGTATCTTCCCAACTGCATACAAGCGCTCCTCATAATTTACAGTAAGCGGGAAAAAAGGTAAATCTTTTGGTTCACTTGATGCCGTTGCTACGGATAACACAGCAGTATCGCCATAGTGAATCATACATGCACCATTTGCTTGTTTTGCTAATTCTCCTATTTCGACGGTAAACTTCTTACCGGCAATTTCTGTAGAAAATAGGTGTTTGTCATCTGCCATTAGTTATAGTACTCCTTTCAATAAACATTCTACCACTCATTTTATAGTTTATAAGCATGATTGTAAATTTTATGTAGGTAAAAAAGTGGAACTTCATAAGAACGGCTCATTACCAAATGACATGCTCTTCCAATGTAGAAAAAAAAGCAGGATTTCTCCTGCTTTTTAAATCTATCGGCGTAGGCCAAGATTTTTAATTAATTCACGATAACGAGTAACGTCTTTTTTACGAAGATAGTTAAGTAAATTACGACGTTTACCAACCATTTTCAAAAGACCACGACGTGAATGATGGTCTTTTTTGTGAACACGTAAATGTTCATTTAGTGTTGTAATTTCTTCAGTAAGTACAGCAATTTGTACTTCTGGAGAACCAGTATCACTCTCATGAATTTTGTATTCATTGATAATTTCATTCTTACGTTCTTGTGTAATAGCCATCTGGCTCACCTCCTAATAATCTTTTTAGCCCCATTCCCCTAGCAATCGTCGGAGTTACGTATTGCCAAGCGATGGTTTTACGTTTTTAATCGTACACTTTTTTTCAGGAAAATGCAAGGGGATTGATCAACAATTCTTAGCGAAATAATTGCGAATTTTCACCTCATCCTCTGCGATTTTCTTAATAAGCTGTGCGGCTCCAGCAAATTTTTGTTCTTCTCGAATAAATGCATGAAATTCCACAAGAAGCTCATCACCGTAGAGATCATTGTTATAATCAAATATGTTCACTTCAAGGACAGGCTCTAGCAAATCTGGTGTAAAGGTTGGATTCACTCCAAGGCTCGCCATACCCTCATACCTTTCATTTTTATAGATTATTTTCACCGCATAGACACCGGTTTTCGGCAACAGTGCATCACGATTTGTGTCGATATTCGCTGTTGGGTAACCCAACGCTTTTCCTCTCTGTTCCCCTTTAATAACAATACCATCTACGATTAATGGTCTGCCTAAGAGTTCATTCGCCTTTTCTATCTGACCTTTTTTTAAGCATTCCCGTATTCTTGTTGAGCTAATTTTCTCATTATCTAGTTCTACTTTGCTAATCGTAGTATACGAAAATGCATCAGCCGCATGCTCTTTAATCGTTTCCATATTTCCTTTCCCTTTATGTCCATAGGAAAAATCAAACCCTGCTACAACATGCTTTATATTCAATCCCTTTATAAAATGATCTATAAAACCTTGAGGAGATAAAGAAGCTAATGCTTTATTAAATTTAATAATATAGAGTCTATCTACTCCAAGCCGCTTCAGAATTTCCTTCTTTTCACGTAATGGTGTTATGTATTTAACGTGTTGCGCATCTTTTTTTAATACAACAGAAGGGTGAGGAAAAAAAGTGATAACTGCGCTTTCCATATTTCTATTTTTTGCTTCAGATACAGCTGTTTGGATCACCCGCTGATGTCCACAATGTATTCCGTCAAAAAAACCAATGGCTGTTACGGTTTCTGGTAGCTCGTTAAAAACTAATGCATGTGGATACTCTAATTCAAATGTTCGCATATTGCTTCACCTACACTTTTATTATCTGCTAAAAACACGAATTGGCTTCATCATTTCAGGGTTGTCAGGATGGATCTGATAGACTGCCAACAATTCATCCTGATACATTACTGTAAATGGATTTGTCGTTAATTTATACGTGTACTGCAGTTTTTGACCATGGAGTACTTTCTGTTTTGTATCTCGATCGACACGTAAGCAATCAAGATGTAAAAGTCCTTGTTCGATCGGCTGCAGAAGATCGGCTTCCTTCTTATTTCTGACCGCCTCCTCTATTGTAGCAAATGTCACGGTATTTTTCTTTGAAAAAGCACCGGTTGCCTCTCTAGTTAACTCAGCCATATGTGCAGGGTAACCCAATGCTTTTCCAATATCCACACATAGAGTTCTAATGTACGTTCCTTTCGAGCAGATCACTTTGAAAGAGATTGTATCTTGCTGTTGCTCATCTTCAGAAAGTTGCATGAGCTCATAGATATATACATGTCGTATTGGTCTTTCAACTGTCTCATTAGCGCGTGCATATTCATAAAGCTTCTTACCATTTACCTTAACAGCAGAATACATGGGGGGAACTTGTTCGATTTTCCCTAGAAATGAGGGTAATACTTCTTCTATTTGTTGCACATTTGGACGATATACTACCTCTTTCTCCTCGATGACTCTTCCTGTTGCATCCTCTGTATCTGTTGCTTGTCCGAGTTTTAACTTGGCAATATACGTTTTTTTAGTATCCGTTAAAAAAGGAACAATTTTGGTTGCTTGTCCAATACAAATAGGCAGTACCCCTTCAACATCCGGATCAAGGGTACCTGTATGACCTACTTTTTTGGTATGAAATAATTTACGTATTTTAAAGACGCAATCATGAGATGTCAAGCCTTTTGGCTTCCACAATGGCAGGATTCCATCCATTTAAAAAACCTCCGTTTATTTTCTGTACATGAAGGGAAAAATCTGACCTATTTATAAATAGGTCAGATTTTTGCAATCATCACTTATTCAAATCCCTAAGGATTGTTTCAATTCGATTACCATATTCATAAGCCTCATCAAACTCAAACATGAGTTCAGGTGTTTTTCGTAACCGAATACGATGGCCAATTTCTGATCGAATAAAGCCCTTGGCCTTCGCTAAACCTAGTAATGTATCTTGCTTTTGCTTTTCATCCCCAAGAACAGATATAAATATTTTTGCTTGTTGTAAATCTCCAGTAACCTCAACATCCGTTACAGTAACAAAACCTACTCGAGGATCTTTGATTTTTCGAGTAAGAATTTCACCTAATTCCTTTTTCATCTGTTCGGCTACTCTATTTGCACGTAAATCAGCCAATTCAATCACCTCATGTATAACTCCTTGCAGAACAAGAGACTTTAAATTCGTTCTACTTCGGTAATAGTTCGCTCAAGTTCAGTATATGAATCAATTACGTTTATTACTCCTTGAATTATCTGTTCCGCATGCTTCTGCTCATTGGAAATAGTAACAATTCCAAGTTTCGTTCGCTGCCAAAGATCATGATAATCCAATTCAGTAACTGCAACATTATAGTCATTTTTTAATTTTGCAATTAAACGCTTAATGACAGAACGTTTCTGCTTTAACGAATTCCCTTCATACATCATGCACTCAACTTCAGCATAAATGATCATGTACGCTCAATTTCCTCCATTACAAATGCTTCAATAATATCGCCTTCTTTAATATCATTAAAGTTTTTAATCGTTACACCACACTCATAATTCTGTGCCACTTCCTTCACGTCATCTTTAAAGCGTTTTAGGGCAGCTATTTCACCTTCAAATAATACTACTCCATTACGAATTAAGCGTACTCCAGCATCTCTTGTAATCTTACCATCAGTTACATAGCTTCCAGCAATGGTACCAATTTTAGATACCTTGAATGTTTCTCTTACTTCCGCTTGACCAATAACCTTTTCTTCAAACTCAGGATCAAGCAGCCCTTTCATTGCTGCCTCTACTTCTTCAATTGCTTTATAAATGACACGATGTAAACGAACATCTACTTTTTCTGACTCAGCAGCTTTTTTCGCATTCGCATCTGGACGAACATTAAAGCCAATTACGATAGCATTAGATGCTGCTGCTAGGATAATATCAGACTCAGTAATGGCACCAACACCGGTATGAATAATTTTAATATTTACTCCCTCTACTTCAATTTTTCGTAACGAAGAGGCAAGTGCTTCCGCAGAACCCTGTACATCTGCTTTAATAATAATGTTTATTTCCTTCATATCTCCTTGTTTGATTTGTTCAAACAAGTCATCTAGACTAACCTTCGTTTGTTCACCACGATTTTCTTGTATTTGCTTTTGCTGACGTGCTTCACCAATTTGACGAGCTTTTTTCTCATCTTTAAATACAAGAAATTGATCACCAGCTTGCGGAACATCATTCAAACCAGTTATTTCTACCGGTGTAGACGGTCCAGCATTGTTAACTCGCTTACCTAGATCGTTAACCATTGCACGTACTCGTCCATGTGTATTACCTACAACAATCGAATCACTAACATGCAATGTACCATTCTGGACTAATAATGTAGCAACAGAACCTCGTCCTTTATCAAGCTGTGCATCAATCACAGTACCAAATGCTGTTGTATGTGGATTTGCCTTTAGTTCTTCTACTTCTGATACGAGAACGATCATTTCGAGTAGTTCGTCAATACCTTCACCCTTTATAGCTGAAAGATTAACAAAGATCGTATCTCCGCCCCAATCTTCAGGAATTAATTCATATTCTGTGAGCTCCTGCATAACCCGATCTGGGTTTGCGCCTTCTTTATCCATCTTATTAACTGCTACTATAATTGGAACTTCTGCAGCTTTTGCATGGTTAATTGCTTCAACAGTCTGTGGCATAACTCCATCATCAGCAGCAACTACTAAGATGGCTACGTCCGTTACTTGAGCACCTCTTGAACGCATACTTGTGAAAGCGGCATGACCAGGAGTATCGAGAAATGTAATTTTCTTGCCATCGTTTTCAACCTGATACGCACCAATATGCTGTGTGATCCCACCTGCTTCCCCGGCAGTCACTTTCGTATGGCGGATAGAATCTAATAACGTCGTTTTCCCATGGTCCACATGCCCCATTATCGTTACAACAGCTGGTCTTTCAATTAAATCCTCTTGCTTATCTTCCTCAATATACTTATCGAAATCCGTATCCTCAAGGATAATTTCCTTTTCAACTTCTACATCGAATTCAGCGCAGATTAATTCAATAGTATCATCATCTAAATCTTGGTTTTTCGTTGCCATTACGCCAAGGAACATTAGCTTTTTAATAATTTCTGACGCTTCTTTATTTAATTTCTCGGCCAATTCACTTACCGTTAGCTTATTATGATAGGTAATGTGTTTAGGTGTCTCCTTTTTAACTGGTTGTGAATTCCCAACGGGCTTATTTCCTTTACCCTTTTTACCTTTTTTACCTTGAAATTTTTGCTGTTTATTTGGTTTGTTATTATTCTGATGGTTCTTTTTGTTTTGTTGTGGAGAATTATGATTGGATTTCCCTTTGTTCTCCTTCTTACCTTTATGTTCCGTTTTATCGCTACGTTGTTCCGCTGACTTGTCGGATTTCATTGAAGCCTGTGATTTATTATCTGACTTAAAATGATTATCTAGTTTCGCTATAACATCTGAAGAAATAGTAGACATATGGTTACTAACCTCTACATTAATCCCTTTCAAAAATGTCACTACATCCTTACTTGATGTATTATTTTGTTTTGCATATTCATATACACGCATTTTACTCATACGTTCACCCCCGAATTTATTACCCGAGTAACGATTTGAACTTCGCAGCAAACCCTGCATCTATAATTGCAATGGCTACTCTTTGGGCTTTGCCAATAGCTTTCGATATCGTATCTCTGTCGTCCACTATGACATATGGAATTTCATAGGTTTTACATTTATCCGTTAATTTTTTTCGTGTTTGCGGACCTATATCGTTCGCTAACAATACTAGTTTTGCCCGATTGGATCGAATTTCTTTAAGTATTGCATCTTCACCAAGTACACACTTACCTGCTCGATGAGCAAGACCTAACAAATTTAAATAATTACTTTTCATGATTCTTACCTGTTATCAGCGCTTTAAGTTCTTCAAATATGCTAGCATCGATGTCAGCATTTAAATGGCGACTAAGGACACTTGATTTTTCTGCCTTTGCAATAACATCCAAATCCTTTGATACATATGCGCCTCTTCCATTTTTTTTACCAGTGGGGTCTACAAACACTTCCCCTTCCTTATTACGCACAACTCGAATTAAATCTTTTTTTGGCATCATTTCATTTGTTACTACACATTTACGTGTAGGTATCTTTCTTTGTTTTGTCATTTAATGATCCCCCTTATTCAAACAAGCTTTCCTCATTGTCGGAATAAGTCTCATCCGCTTCATCCAATAAGCCTTCATCACGTGCTTCGGACTCACTTTTTATATCAATTTTCCATCCAGTGAGCTTAGCAGCAAGTCTCGCATTTTGACCACGCTTGCCAATAGCTAATGATAATTGATAGTCAGGAACAATGACAGTTGTCGCTTTTTCCTCTTCATTCACTAATACTTCAACAACTTTAGATGGGCTTAACGCATTTGAAACATATACTGTTGGATCTTCAGACCATTCTACTACATCAATTTTTTCTCCTTTTAATTCGTTTACAATTGCTTGCACACGCTGGCCTTTTTGTCCAACACATGAACCTACCGGATCAATTTCTGGATCTGGCGCGTAAACAGATATTTTAGAGCGGTCTCCTGCTTCCCTAGCAACGGACTTGATTTCGACAATGCCGTCATAGATTTCTGGAACTTCCATTTCAAATAATCGTTTTAATAACCCTGGATGTGATCTTGAAATATAGATTTGTGGGCCTTTGCTTGTATTTTCAACCTTTGTCACAAAAACCTTGATTCGGTCATGAATATAATATTCCTCCGTTGGCATTTGTTCAGCCTCAGCAAGTTTAGCTTCTATTTTTCCAAGGTTCACATAAACGAAGCGTGCGTCCTTTCGTTGAATAATTCCCGTCATTACATCTTCTTCACGGTCTGAATACTCTGAGAAAATCACACCTCGCTCTGCCTCGCGAACACGTTGTGTTACGACCTGTTTGGCGGCTTGGGCAGCAATCCTTCCGAAGTCTTTTGGTGTTACCTCTACCTCTACGACATCGTCAACCTGATAATTAGGATTAATTTTCTTTGCCTCTTCTAATGATAACTCTTGCTGTGTATCTTCTACTTCATCGACAACCGTTTTTCTAGAGAAAACGCCCATTTTCCCAGTTTCTTCATTTAGTTCCACACGTACGTTTGTAGCTGATTTAAAGTTTTTCTTATATGCAGAAATCAAAGCAGCTTCTAACGCTTCCAATAGAATGTCCTTATCAATACCTTTTTCTTTTGCTAAATAATCAATTGCATCAAACAATTGCGTGCTCACTTTTCTTTTCCCCCTTTAGAACGTTACAGCAAGTCTAGCCTTTGCTATTTTACTATACGGTATTTCTACTGTTAATTTGCGTGTTTTCACCTTATATTCTATCGTTAGCACATCATCTACAAAACGCTTGAGAACTCCTTCATATGACTTCTCGCCATCTACGGGCTCATATAGCTTTACATAAATATTGCTATTTATATGTTTCTCGAAGTCCTCTTTTGATTTTAATGGACGTTCTACTCCTGGAGATGATACTTCCAAAAAGTAAGCTTCCGATATTGGATCGGTTTCATCTAACTTTTCACTCAACTCTTCAGACACTTCTCCACATTCTGAAATATCTACTCCGCCATTTTTATCAATATAAACTCGAAGGAAACGATTTTTTCCTTCTTTCACATACTCAATATCGACAAGCTCTAAGTTCTTTTTCTCTAGAATAGGTAGAACTAGCTCTTCCGTTGTCTTAATTACTTGAGAACTCAATACATATCCTCCTTTATGCTGTTGTTTACTTACTAGTATGAACAAATCATTCCTATTTCATTTGAGTGAACTGCCTCCATCAATATAAAACCCCTGCCGTAAGGAGTGGCAAGGGAAGTCATTGAGCAAAGTAGAGGTATGAAGAAAGAGTGGGCTGTCACCCACTCTTTAAAAACGTTCGTATCATTACTTACCAAAATAAGTATATCATATGGATAAATACGACGCAAGTTTACGTGCATGTAGGAATAGTATATCCATTACAACCTCCAAATAAACTTAAAATGGAGAAGCTCAGCCAACAGAATTACACTAGAATAGTGATAATTGGTTTTTCTCAGCCATTCCTTCTAAACAGCCGTGATTATCCAAATACTCCAAAACTGTTTTTGAAATTTTGCTACGTTCTCTTAAATCTTCTTTTGACAAAAATTCTCCTTCTTCTCTAGCCTTTACAATATTTATTGCAGCATTAGTACCCAATCCATCCACAGCATTAAATGGAGGAATGAGCGCATCACCATCTACAATAAATTCAGAAGCACTCGATTTATATAAATCCACTTTTTTGAATGAAAAGCCTCTTTCGCACATTTCTAATGACAATTCGAGTACGGTTAGTAAATTCTTTTCTTTAGGCGAAGCATCATTTCCTTTTGCTGTGATCGTCTCCATACGATTACGTATCGCATTAGAGCCTTTGATCATTGTGTCCAATTCAAAGTCATCTGCACGCACCGTGAAGTAAGCGGCATAAAAGAAAATCGGATGATGAACTTTAAAATATGCGATTCGCACTGCCATTAACACATATGCAGCAGCATGTGCTTTAGGGAACATATATTTAATTTTTTTGCATGATTCAATATACCAGTCTGGTACATCATGTTTTTTCATTTCAGCAATCCAATCATCTTGAAGCCCCTTACCTTTACGAACAAATTCCATGATCTTAAACGCTAGCGAAGCATCAAGTCCTTTATGCATTAAATACACCATAATATCATCGCGGCAACCAATTACATCAGGTAACTTACAAATACCATCATTAATCAATTCTTGAGCATTTCCTAGCCATACATCTGTACCGTGAGACAGTCCCGATATAATTACCAATTCTGCAAACGTATTAGGCTTCGTATCTTCTAGCATTTGCCGAACAAACTTTGTTCCAAATTCTGGAACTCCTAATGTGCCCGTCTTACAATTAATTTGTTCTGCGTTAACCCCAAGTGCTTCTGGTCCTGAAAATATAGTCATCACATCAGGATCATCCGTTGGTATTGTTTTCGGATCAATTCCGCTAAGATCTTGAAGCATTCTAATTACTGTCGGATCATCGTGTCCGAGAATATCTAACTTTAATAAATTATCATGGATAGAGTGAAAGTCAAAATGTGTCGTTCGCCATTCACTATTCCGATCATCTGCTGGAAATTGAATTGGAGTGAAATCAAATATTTCTTTATCATCTGGCACAACAATGATACCACCTGGGTGTTGCCCAGTTGTACGCTTCACTCCTGTACATCCTTGCACTAATCGATCTACTTCCGCATTTTTATAAACAAGTTGTTTATCAGATGCAAAACCTTTCACATACCCATAAGCAGTTTTTTCTGCAATCGTACCAATTGTCCCAGCTCGATAAACATTATCTACTCCGAACAGCTCTTTTGTAAAATTGTGAGCACGGGGCTGATAATCACCTGAGAAGTTTAAATCAATATCTGGAACCTTATCTCCTTTAAATCCTAAGAACGTTTCAAATGGTATGTCTTGACCATCCTTCGTTAATGGCTTATCACAATTTGGACATGTTTTATCAGGTAAGTCAAAACCACTACCTACAGAACCATCCGTTATGAATTCATTATAATGGCAAGCTTCACATACATAATGTGGAGGTAAAGGATTGACTTCAGTTATTTCTGTCATTGTAGCCACAAAGGAAGAACCAACAGAACCACGTGATCCAACTAAATAACCATCATCTAACGATTTCTTAACCAGTTTATGAGAAATCAAATAGATAACTGCAAAACCGTGACCAATAATGCTTTCCAATTCCTTTTCCAAACGATTGGTTACAATCTCTGGAACTGGATCACCGTAAATTTTTTTCGCACGCGTGTAACACAAATCTCTCATTTCTTGATCAGCGCCTTCAATCGTTGGTGTGAATAATCCATCCTTTACTGGGGAAATGTCTTCTATCTCCTCAGCAATCATAGCCGAATTAGTAACTACAATTTCCTTCGCTTTCGCTTCTCCTAAAAAGTGAAAAGCTTTCAGCATCTCATTTGTTGTACGGAATGGTGTTTTAGGTAATGTTACTCGATTTAATGGATTTCCTGCTTGTGAAGCAACTAAAATTTGGCGATATACCTGATCATGATCATGAAGATAATGGACATTTCCAGTTGCAACTACTCGCTTTCCGATTCTGTCGCCTAACTTTACTAGTTTCTTTAAAATATCTAAGATCTGTGCTTCGTTTTGCACAAGGTCCTTCTCGATTAAATGGGTGTAATTAGCAGGTGGCTGCACTTCTATATAATCATAAAATTCCGCTACACTTTCCGCCTCTTCTTCGGACTTCTGCATGATTGTCTCAAATACTTCACCTTGATCACATGCTGAACCAATTAATATACCTTCCCGATACTTTTGTAATAAAGATCTAGGAATTCGAGGAACTCGATAGAAATAATCAATGTGTGCATGAGATACTAATTTATATATATTCTTTAAACCCTCTTGAGTCTTCGCAAGTAAAATACAGTGAAAAGGACGTGATCGTTGATATGCATTTCCTTCACCCATGTGATTATTTAATTGATTATGATTCGTAATTTCTTTTTTTAGTAATGCTTGCACTAACTTCCATAACAAATAACCTGTTGCCTCTGCATCATAAATAGCTCGGTGATGTTGAGTAAGCTCAATATCCAGATGTTTACATAACGTATTTAAACGATGATTTTTCAATTGTGGGAATAAAAATCTAGCAAGCTCTAATGTATCAATGACAGCATTATCTGCTTTGTTATAATTTATTTTCTTAAATCCTTGGTTTAAGAATCCCATATCAAAACTAGCATTGTGAGCTACTAATATATCGTTCCCCATCCAGCTATGAAAATCTTTTAATACATCTTCCACCTCAGGTGCATCTTGTACCATCTCATCCGTAATTCCTGTTAAATCTGTAGTTGTCTGAGACAAGGGATGATGTGGATTAGCAAAAGATTCAAATCGATCAACGATCTCACCTTGATGAATTTTCACAGCAGCTAATTCAATGATTGTATCATATACTGCCGAAAGACCCGTTGTTTCCACGTCGAATACAATGTATGTGCCTGTCTCTAAGTCAAGATTCTTTTCATTATAGGCAATTGGCACGCCATCATCTACTAAATTTGCTTCAACACCATATAACACTTTAATTCCATTCTTTTGGCCTGCTGCATACGCATCTGGAAAGCCTTGTACACCTGCATGATCTGTAATAGCAACTGCTTTATGACCCCATTTTGCAGCTTGTCCAATCAAATTTGCTGGCGATACGACTGCATCCATCTGGCTCATTGTTGTATGAGCATGTAATTCCACTCTTTTTTCTTCATCCGGCGCATCATCCATACGAGGTGCTACTTTCACTTCCTGAATATCATTAGCCATCATGGCCAATTCATTCGTATACATGTCCGTTTGTATACTCCCTCTCGCCTTAATCCACATCCCCTTTTTAGCTGCTTCAAATTTCTCTGCATCCTCATCGCCTTTGGAAAACATTTTGATTTGAAGAGAATCGGAATAGTCGGTGGCCTTGATTATCAGCAAGCTTCTACCAGAACGTAGCTTACGTATTTCGGATGAAAATATATAGCCCTGAACGGTTATTCGCCGTTCCTCTTCTTGGATTTCTTCCATTCTTATCGGTTCATCCTGAATTTTATATCCAAGCATAAGTGGCTTATTATCATTTTGTCCGTTGTTCTGATCCCGCTTTTCTTTTTCTTGTACGGTTTTTAGTACTAGCTGTTGATCCTCTAAAGCTTTTTGTTCCTTAAATTTCTGGAAATCAGCTTCTTCCGTCTTTACTTCCATTTGCATTGCATACAACGGTAGCCCAGTTTTTTGGCAATAACTTTTAAAGGTTGTTTCAAGTCGTTTTTTCAGTGCAGTAGCTTCAGCTTCATTCCTAGCTGTTAAAATGATGTTATTATTTTGAATTTGAGGAATTTGATTTTGCACCATTTCTTTATATGCTGGAGACAAATTTGTAAGTGACTGTATAAAGTGCTGCCAATATTTTACTGTCGTATCCGTATCACAAGATTTTTCATTCGTAACAATAGAAATGTCTACCTCTGCAATTTGTTGGAAGCTGTTACGCAGTTTACTTTCAAACACTTGGTATACTTCCCACGGTAGCACTTGTTCTGTATTAATATGAAAATGCCATGTTTTAGACTGTTTATACACTTCCAATTTATCTAAATAGCTATTCTCAAAATATGGGAGATGCTCCTGAGTAATATCCAATTGTTTTAAAAGTACATCCATCTTTTCTTTTTTAGAGATATTCATTTTCATCCTCCTACCCCTCACCCTTACTAGAAAGAATAACCTTCAGGAAGGGATCATTCATCTCATACATTAATTATAGTGAACCATCACTGTATTGACCAATCATTCATTTTTACATAGTGGAAACCCTTGCCAACACTTATTTGACAAGGGTTTTCTTGTTGTCTAGGAAATTATAAAATTAGCCTATGTGGGTAATTATGGGCGTGTTGAGCCGCGTCCAGCTAGGCGACTTCACGAATCGCAATACGATAAGGCGTCATCGGCTCGATTCCTTTATCCTAGCTGACTCGCTCCAGTCGCTACGGGAGCTTGGACTTTTGCTCAAAATTTTTGATTACCACGGTAGCCACTATAGAAATAATTCCTGAATATCATTCCATGTAACAATGATCATAAGAAGCATGAGCAAAGCAAAACCGACGAAATGAAACAATCCTTCCTTTTCTGGAGAGATTGGTTTCCCTCTCACAGCTTCTATTCCTACAAATAACAGTCTCCCTCCATCTAAAGCTGGAAGTGGAACTAGATTGACGATTCCTAAGTTAATACTTAGCATGGCCGTCCACATTAAAAAGTTCATAAATCCAGTTTGAACAATTTGATCTGTTGCATCATATATACCAACAGGTCCTGATAATGTTTCAATTGGTAATTGTCCAGTAATTAGCATGGCTAAGTTAGTTACTATTAATTTTGTTGTTTCAAATGTTTGCGTAAAACCATATGTTATTGTGCCGAGAACCGATTTCTCGAACCCTTGGTATACTCCGATCTGTCCATATGAACCTTGACCTTCTTGTCCAGGCACCTCTGCTGGAACAATCGTTAATGGAACTTCTTCCCCATTACGAAGTACAACAATATCTAGTTCTTCCCCAGGGTTCTTTCTTACAATGGAAGTAAATTCCTTCCACGTTGAAACCGATTGATCTTCTATCTTGATAACCTCATCATCGCTCTTCATACCTGCTTCTTGAGCAGGGCTATCTGGTTGTATTTGCCCCATTTTTGCCTCTTCAACTGGAACTCCTTGAATAAGTCCAAGTATTAAAAAGATAACAATTGCAAGAACAAAATTCATCATAGGACCAGCAAAAAGCTGCATAGCACGTTGACCTATCGTTTTGGAGGCAAATTGACGATCATACGGAGCGATTTGCGTTTCTCTTTCATCCATTACAAAAAATGCCTTCGGATCGACTTCGAAGCTAAGTTTTTCGTCTTGCTCATCAACCTCATAGCCTTCAATTCGTAATTTGTGATCTAAGTCCGCATGTTCTACTTCAATAATACGAGCATTTGGGTGCTTCGATTTATGATTTACAATAATCTTATTTACTTTTCCTGCATCGTTAAATTCAAGACCAACATGGTGGCCTGGTTTCAATTCGATAATTTCTGGATCCTCTCCAGCAACTCGGACATATCCACCGATTGGAAGGAGCCGTATTGTATATACAGTTTCATTTCTAGTAAAAGCAAATATTTTCGGACCAAAGCCGATCGCGAATTCTCTAGCGAGCATACCTGCGCGTTTTGCAAAAATTAAATGGCCCCATTCATGGATAAACACGAGTAAGCCAAACATGAATATAAAAGCGATAACTGTGTTCAAAGAAAGCACCTTCCTTTAGGGGATAAATTAATAACCTTTTATCTGTGAATTCTTACCTATACTAGTATATTATAGACATCCTACAAATATTTATTGCCTGCATTGTTTAGTTAAAAAAACCAACCAAATGTAATATAGGCATTACAAACAATAAACTATCAAACCGGTCTAATATACCTCCATGTCCTGGTAATACATTTCCTGAATCTTTTACTTCATAGTGACGTTTAAATGCGGACTCGACTAAGTCACCAATTTGACCAAAAATAGATGCCAATAGAGATACACTACTAATTGCTAGAAATGAATCTTCTATTGGATGAATAGCCTGAAAGATCACGCCAACAACAATTGCTAAAAAAACGCCTCCTAGCGCACCCTCAACCGTCTTATTCGGACTGATTTTTGGCCAAAGCTTCCGTTTACCGAATGCTCGTCCAAAAAAATATGCACCTGTATCTGTTGCCCAAATAATAAGAAATACGTAAAGTATCGTTGCTAATGCGTCGGTGCTTTCAGGTCCAACTCGCGCTTCAATTAAATAATAAAATCCCATTCCTACATAAATAGCTGATAAAAGCACTACTCCAGCATGATCAAAAGTAAACTTGTTCTTAACGAGTACCGTATACGATAATAAGAGTAGTACCATTAGCATAATGACTTCTGACTTTGTAAACCAAGCTAAAGGAGTTAAATCTGTATTACTCTCTTGCATCAAAATTAACCACACTAATCCAATTCCTAAGATGGATGGAATGGAATACTTGGAAATTTTACCCATTCTTATCAATTCAACAAAGCCAATTGTGGCCATTGCATAAACCAAAAGTTGAAAAGGCATCCCTCCGATAATGACAAAGGGCACAAATATAATTAGTGCAATAATGGCTGTAATAATTCTTTGTTTCATCGCAATTCCTCACCTTAAATTCCGCCATAGCGTCGTTGACGTTGCTGATACTCTTGAATAGCTTCTTGAAATACTTCTTCCGAAAAATCTGGCCAAAGGACATCGGTAAACCAGAATTCGGTATAGGCTAACTGCCATAAAAGAAAGTTACTTAGTCGTTGTTCGCCACTTGTACGAATTAATAAATCCGGATCACTTAATCCCTGCGTATATAGATATTTAGAGAAGATTTGTTCATCCAATGAATCAATGCTTAGTTTGGAACCATCAATATCTGTCATAATCTGTTTTATCGCTTGCATTATTTCATCTCTACTTCCATAGTTTAAAGCAAAATTAAGCAATAATCCATCATTACCCTTTGTTTTATCAATAGCGTATTGAACAGCTTTTTTCGTATGCGTAGGCAAAGATTCAAAATCTCCAATTGTTTGAATTCGAACATTTTTCTCCATTAACTCTGGTAAATGAATATGTAGGAATTCTTTCGGCAACTTCATCAAATATTCTATTTCAGGCTTAGGTCTTTTCCAATTTTCAGTTGAAAAAGCATAAAGGGTTAGTACTTTTATGTTCGACTTATAAGCAGCTCGCACTACTTTTACTACTGAATTAACCCCTTCCTTATGACCTGCAATTCTTGGTAGGGCACGTTTCTTAGCCCATCTTCCATTTCCATCCATTATTATGGCTACATGATTGGGGATGTTCTCGGTCTCCATCTCCATTTGTTTATCGTTCGATGTCTTTTGTTTATTTTTTATAAAAGGAAGTCTAATTGACATTTTTTGTCCTCCGAATGCTGTTGATTATCCATATCATGATTCTACAACTATCATCTATATGTAAACCGCATTGATTATATGCCAGTCCATTCTGGATAAATCATCATTATATCACCAAATCATTTTATATTATAACGATTTTGGCGTAAGAATACAAAAGCCCCCTTAAACAAGAAGAGGGCTTATACATCTTATTTTACACGGAATTAGACTAAACTTCCATAATTTCTTTTTCTTTATCTTTAGCAAGTTGATCTATTTTTGCAATATGATTATCGGTTACCTTTTGAACTTCATCTTGGGCACCTCGTAATTCATCCTCAGGCAGACTATCGTCTTTTTTCAATTGATCATTGGCTTCACGACGAATATTTCTTACTTGCACACGAGATTCCTCCGCGTATTTTCCAACTACTTTCACTAAATCTTTTCTGCGTTCCTCAGTTAGTGTTGGGATATTAATGCGAATCACATTCCCATCACTAGAAGGTGATAATCCTAAATCGGCTTTTTGAATTGCTTTTTCTACATCGGAGATGGCGGATTTATCATACGGTGTAATAACCAATAAACGTGCCTCAGGTGCCGTTACGGAAGCTAACTGATTTAACGGTGTAGATGTACCATAATAATCAACATATACACTATCTAACAAATTAGGGTTTGCTCTACCTGCTCGAACAGTTGCTAAATTTTTCGAGAATGCTTGAACTGCTTGCTCCATTTTTTCTTTCATTTGTTTCATAATACCTTCAGACATCTTTATTTCCCCCTTATCGTAGTTCCAATATTATCTCCTTGGACTACTCGTTTAATATTTCCTTCTTCCATAATAGAAAAAACAACTAATGGAATATCATTATCCATACATAATGTGGAAGCAGTAGAATCCATAACTCCTAGTCCTTCATTCAGCATTTCCATATAAGATAGATTTTCATATTTTTGCGCATCTTTATTAACCTTTGGATCATCTGTATATACGCCATCTACATTATTCTTAGCCATAAGGATTACTTCAGCTTCGATTTCAGCTGCGCGTAAAGCAGCAGTAGTATCAGTTGAAAAGAAAGGATTTCCTGTACCGGCAGCAAAAATGACAACACGTTTTTTCTCCAAATGACGAATTGCTTTTCTCCTTATGTATGGCTCAGCCACTTGTCGCATTTCGATTGATGTCTGTACTCTAGTAGGTATACCCATATTTTCCAGTCCATCTTGAAGTGCTAGAGAATTCATAATTGTTGCTAACATTCCCATATAGTCAGCAGTAGCACGATCCATACCCATTTCACTACCAACCTTGCCTCGCCAGATATTTCCACCACCTACGACGATTGCGATCTCAACATCTAATTCGGCAACTTCTTTCACTTGATTAGCGATAGACTGAATAATTTTAGGTTCAATGCCATATCCTTGTTCGCCACTTAAAGCTTCTCCACTTAATTTAAGTACGATTCTACGGTAACGAGCTGTTGTCATAATAACCTCCATAGAAATTTGATATTGTTTTGTAGTTTTGTTCACTTGGGGATAGATGGAGAAATAGGGAACAACTATTGTGCTCCCTATTGACCTACCATTTATTTTTTAATTTGGCTCATTACTTCATCAGCGAAGTTTTCATCACGTTTTTCCATACCTTCGCCAACTTCATATCGTACAAATGTTTGTACAGATGCGCCCTTATCCGTTACATATTTTTTCACTTTTTGATCTGGATCTTTAACGAAGCTTTGTTCTAATAAACAAATTTCTTCAAAGAATTTACCAAGGCGTCCTTCAACCATTTTTTCGACAATATGTTCTGGCTTACCTTCATTTAAAGCTTGAGCTTTTAATACTTCACGCTCATGGTTTACCTCTTCATTAGATACAGCATCACGTGATACATAACGAGGGTTTACTGCTGCTACATGCATCGCAACATCTTTCGCTACTTGCTCGTCTGTTGTACCTTCTAGTAGCGTTAATACACCGATGCGGCCACCCATATGCAAATACTCACCAAATGCGTCGTTGTCTGTTTTTGACAAGATTGTAAAACGGCGTAGCGATAATTTCTCACCAATTTTTGCAACAGCAGAATTAATGTAATTCTCTACAGTGTCTCCACTACCATCCATTTCTTGTTGTAACGCTTCTTCCAGCGTTGCAGGGTTACGATTAAGTAAATGTTTTGCTAAATCAGAAAGTAATTGTTTAAACTGATCATTCTTGGTTACGAAATCTGTTTCACAGTTAACTTCTAAAAGAACTGCTTTATTACCGTCTATTTCAATGTACGTTGAACCCTCCGCAGCAATTCGGTCAGCCTTCTTCGCTGCTTTTGAAATTCCTTTTTCACGAAGATAATCAATTGCTTTCTCAATATCTCCGTCCGTTTCTTGTAGCGCTTTTTTACAATCCATCATACCTGCGCCAGTTTTTTCACGTAATTCTTTTACCATTTTTGCAGTAATAGCCATAAAAATCCTCCTTTGGATAATCAATGTAGTATCTCGTTCTTTAAAAAAGGTGATAAAAGGCTCTTATCCTCTTATCACCCTCACCTTTCAATTGATTACTCTTGTTCTGTTTCAGAATCGGTTGCTTCCTGTTGCTCTTCTTGCACTTCTTCTGTTTCTTCCCCTTGTTTCACCTCTAAAATAGCATCTGCCATTTTTGAAGTCAAAAGTTTCACCGCACGAATAGCATCATCGTTTGCAGGAATTACATAATCAATTTCATCAGGGTCACAGTTTGTATCCACAATTCCGATAATCGGAATATTTAATTTATGCGCTTCTGCAATCGCAATTCGTTCTTTACGTGGATCAATGACAAACAATGCATCAGGTAGTTTATTCATTTCTTTAATTCCACCAAGGAATTTAACTAGGCGATCTTTTTCTTTTAATAAGTTAACAACTTCTTTTTTAGGTAACACTTCAAATGTGCCATCTTCTTCCATACGTTCGATATCTTTCAAACGATTGATACGTTTACGAATTGTTTGGAAGTTAGTAAGTGTACCACCTAACCAACGTTGGTTTACATAGTACATACCAGAACGAGTTGCCTCATCACGCACAGAGTCTTGTGCTTGTTTTTTTGTACCTACGAAAAGGATTGTACCACCATCAGCTACAACATCCTTTACATAATTGTACGCTTCATCAACCTTCTTCACTGTTTTTTGAAGATCAATGATATAAATTCCGTTACGCTCTGTAAAGATGTATTTTTTCATCTTTGGATTCCAGCGACGGGTCTGATGTCCAAAATGTACACCAGCTTCAAGTAATTGCTTCATTGAAATTGCTGACATTAAAAATTCCTCCTAAATGGTTTTTTTCCTCCGTTTAGATCATTTTTGCAAACAGACCATTTACATGGCACCACATTTACAAATCACTAAACGTGTGTATTTATTACTTGCTCAACCTACGAAGAACATAGTATTCACACCAAAAAATAATATATCATAAGCATGAAGACTTATCAAGTCAAACATATGAATTTTTTCGTATTTATGTGCATAAAATTAATACTATGCATGCTTACCAGCCATTTTGATAATCAATTCAGCCTCCGTCTTTCCACAATTTAATTGCCGAGCAATTTCTGTAATAGACAACCCTTTGCTATACAGATGTAATATCCTTGCTTGTAAAGAGGCTTCTACTTGATCATCCTCGTGAACCTCTGGCTCGTATTCGGAATGAGCTTGCTGTATTTCTCCAGCCCTTTTAGAATCCTGTGTGGCAGAAGCCTCAGATACCTCTTTGGACTTTCTATCTCTATGTGTAGTTAACTGATTTATCAATCTGTCATTTTCCTCTTTCAATTCTTCTAGATAGTTGTCGAGGAGAGAATTTATTTCTTCAGAACTTATTTGGTTTGGCTGATTTGGCTGCCTTACCTGTTTTAATAATTGATAAATAGCAGCAAAGGCAATAATATGTAACAAAAAGCTGATAATTAATAAAAACGATGTCATCGAATCCCTCTTTTATCCATTAAAATCTACACGTTTTCCTAAATAAGGATGACGCCATTCTTTTCGTTCTCGCTCTTTTTCTTCATCTTTTGCTTGAATAGAAGCGTTCAATCTTTTTTGATCTTGTTGCTGTTTCCATTTTAATTGCTGAAGATCCTTTGACCCCATTACTCGTTTCCGTTTTAGCTCTTCTTGTTGTAGCTGTGTTTGGGCAAGTGATGTTTGGAAATTCTCATTTTGTTTTAGCATTTGCTCTTGCATTTTACCTGCATCCTGAGAACGAGGAATAGCAACTTGTAATTCTATCGATTTCCACCCCATAAAATCTACACCCCTTACGGCTATTCGAATAATGGATAAATAACAATCTCATTATCTACTAAATGCATTTTCACAAAATGTTGATTGTCTTTGATAATTCGTCGATATTTTCCAAATGCAACGATTACATTCGAAAAAATATAATTTCTTACAATTAATTCTGCATAATGTTCACTACCTATACTGGAGTTGAGTTTATCAAGTTGCAATGTTACTTCTTCAAGTTGTTCATTCGTTTTGTTCCATGAATTCTTTTGACGAAGTAGGGTGATGCGGAGCTTTGGATTTTGCTCAATATCTCTTTGCTTTATTTTTTCGCCTAATATTCTTAATTTCGACAGCGTATCTTCTAATTCCTTTTTTTTCTCTTGTAACTGCCTTTCCTTCGTTTCAATGGATTTATCTACACCGAATATAATCTCTGTTTCCGTGCTAAGACGATTACCAATGTCCTTTGCTTCTATCGATTTACCTGCAGAAAGGGCACCTCCTATAATGTTCCCTTTTTGACAGAAAACATGACCCTTGACCGTACAGTTACTATGTAGAATGGAGTTTTCTACATATAAATCTTGTCCAGCAACAGCGATGCCTTGATTAATATAGCCAATTTTAATGGATTCGTCCGCTTTTATAGTTCCTTTTGCTTGGCCAGCCAAGCCCTCTGATACATAAACAGAACCTCCAGCAATCACCGTAGCCGCCTCAACCATACCAAATATTTTAACATCACCTTTTGCCTTGACTGTATATCCAGTGGGAACATCTCCATGAATAATAATGGTTCCTACAAAATCAAGATTTCCATTTTTCATGGATAATGTTTCTTCTACTTCAAATACAGGCTGAATTTGGATCCACTTGTCGACCTTACTTAATTGCCCCTCAGATGCAGCATAAAAGGATTGATCTTCCTCCCGATATACAACATTTTTCCCGGCCTTTACAACCGCTGGTCTTCCAGGTCGAGCGGCAATTTTTGTACCATCAATCGTATACCCACATTCACCTTCGGATGGGTCATACAGCTCTGCAATTTTTTCCCCTTTTCTCACAGTAGGAATCCGCATAACATCCCTGAAATTCCAATTACAATCACGAACGATATCTGTTGTAAAATCAGAGATATATTGCAAAACCCCATCTTTACCATGTTTCACTTGCTTCCCTTTTGCAACCGTTATTGGAAAGGTTATTTCCGACAAATTACTAGAAAGTTGAGATATTGATTCCTCCATGACTCCATATAAAATTCGATGATCTCGTAAGAATTGACGAATTTCCTCATCCGAAATACTACTAATTTCTCTCTCTATTTGTTCTTTCGTATCTAACTGTGCGACCATCTTATCCTTAGAAATAGTTACTTGAAAGATATCATCTAATTGACCCACTTGTATTTCCTCCTTTTACTTCCACATCATCCCGTTATATGGATTTTAAAAAGTGAGGAGAAAAGATATATCGAATGATTGCTAATGTTGTATTCCATTCATTATGCATTTTGCTTACATCAATTGTAATAGCAGTTATCAAAGCAATTGATATTCTTTTACATACCCGACTCTTCAAATCTTCACTTTGTATAAACACCCTTTATGAAAAGGATTGTATTTTTTTTAAGGTAGATCGAAGTTTGACTATCGATTTTTTGTGTATTTGTGATATTCGTGAAGTAGTTAAGCCTAGTACTTGTCCAATTTCTGTTAATGTTAGCTCCTCGTGATAAAACAAACTAATTACCATTTGTTCATTTTCATTTAAAGCCTTTATTCCTTCTTTAAGTTCATCTTTTAATTCATTGTTTATCATATGATCTTCTGGTGCGACTGTTTTATCATCAGGGATAGAGTAGCCAATCCCCTCTTTTAACTTCATCTTCTGGTCACTTGGCTTATCTTCAATAGACAATATATTAGCAAAAAGTGAGTCACGCATTGCACTCTCCACCTCTTTCACTGTCATGCCGATGTTGTCTGCTATTTCTTCGGTAGTTGGCTTTCTTTGGTTTTTTTGCTCTATTTGGTTTGACACCTGCTCAATTTTCTTCGTTTTATCTCGTAAAGAGCGGGGCAACCAATCTTCCCTTCGTAATCCATCCATTATCGCACCTTTAATCCGAAATGATGCATAGGTATCGAATTTTAGATCTCTGCTCGGATCGAATTTCTTTAGTGCATCATATAGTCCCATTAAGCCAAAGCTCTTAACATCCCCTCTATTGACATTGCTCGGCAAGTTACTTGCAATTCTCTCCACATGAAAACTTACAAGATACATATATTTATCAATAAGTTGATTTGCTGCATCCATGTTATTATAAACTAACCAGTCATCCCACAGCTTCTCTTCATGAGGAGATTCATTCACTATCATTATATACACCCCTTTTATTACGATCTGCTCTGATCTATTCTAAATAAAGGTTTCTTCTCTATTAATTTTTCTGATTTTTAGCTTACTGGTTTCTGGATCAAATTCTATTGTTCTACCAGTATTTCCTCCCACATCTTGAGCAACTACTGGAATATTACAATCCTTTAGCTTATCTAAAACTGCCTCTACATTTCGAGGGCCAATTCGCATCATATCGGAACCAGAAGCGAATTGAAACATTTGCGCACCACCAGCAATTTTTGCTTTTAATTTATGTTTATTAGCTCCACAATCTATCATTTTCGTAATTAGTTTTGGGATGGCTGTGTCTGCATATTTATACGCATTGTATTGCTTCTGTCTGGCCAATTGAGAATTTGGAAGCAGAATATGAGCCAATCCCGAAACCTTTTCCGTTTCATCATAAATTACTACTCCTACACACGATCCTAATCCAGATGTTCTAATTTTCATAGGAGGAGTTACAACATTTAAATCTCCAATACCTACTTTGATGATCGACGCTGTTTTATTCATATCCATTTATTCCTAACGCTTGAAATAACTTTGGGAATGAGTCTGGATCAGGAATAAAGAGAAAATGACCTTCTATACTATGAGATAGATGCGAGGGATTCATCTTCGTATTGATAATGATTGCATAATCCGTAACTTGTGATAGTTCAATAAGTCCTGCCGTTAAAATCGCTCCTGCCATATCTATGCTGAGATACGGAACAGATGGCTGCATATTTACTTGTGTGAAATCTGATAGAGCAGATAGGTATGCACCAGTAACAATATTTCCGGTTTCTTTAAGTACAGAAATAGCTAGTTCATTATCAGAAGAAGCAAGTAAATTCATTGCTTGATCTCCTGTTATTTCTCTAACTAATGCTTCAGCTCTCTCAGTTGATAGGATAAAATAAACGGTTCCTGGTGCAACGCCCTGTATTCGGAATAAAAGTGCAACAATAACTTCATCTGGCCCCCCCAGCAACTCCATCATTTCGTCATAGCTTACAACGTTTACGGAAGGAACTTCCATATCTATTTTTCTATTTAGTAATTTAGACATGGAAGTTGCCGCATTTCCTGCTCCAATATTTCCAATTTCTCGCAAAACATCTCGCTGTATGGTCGTGAGTTTTGTATAGTCCATGAACGATTATCCTTCGACAGATTTTAATTCATGAATTTCATCTTCGGTTAATACTTTTTGCAAATTAAGAAGGATTAATAGACGATCATCTAATTTTGCTACCCCTTCTATATAATCCGCATCAACCGTACCAATAACTTCAGGTGCAGGTTCAATCTCATTTTCTGGAATATCAATCACATCATTTGCAGCATCTACTACGAGACCAACTTCCATATCATCTACGAAAACAATAATAATTCTGGTTGAATCAGAAAATGCTGTTTCCTTCATCCCAAAACGTAATCGTAAATCAATAACAGGCGTAACCACTCCTCTTAAATTTATGACACCTTTCACAAAGTCAGCTGTTTGTGGCACTCTTGTAATTGGAATCATCTTTTCAATAGATCCCACCTGCTGCACAGAGACAGCGAACTCTTCATCCTCTAATTGAAATACAATTACTTTCCTATTCATTAACGTTTCATTTTCCATTTTTTTCTCCTCCAATTATCATTTTTATATAACTAATGCATTACTATCTACGATTAAAGCTACTTCCCCATCACCTAGTATCGTTGCTCCAGAAATAGCAAATGTATTTGATAAATAACTGCCTAAGGATTTTAAAACTACCTCCTGTTGTCCTATAAAGGCATCAACAACGAGTCCTGTCATTTTATTCCCTTTTTTAACAATGACAACCGATATATATTCATTATCTATTACATTATCATCTGCTGGAACAGTAAAAATATCATTGAGAAATGCTAATGGAACCACTTTCCCTCTAAAATCAATTACTTTTGTATTATGTGCATGCATGATATCATCCCGATGAATAATTGCCGTTTCAATAATGGAAGACAATGGAATAGCGTATTTTTCATTTTGTAATTCGATAAGCAATACGGAAATAATGGATAACGTTAAAGGTAATTGTATAGAAAAGATAGACCCTTGATCTTTCTTAGCATCAATCGAAATCCTTCCACCTAATGATTCAATTGTATTTTTAACAACGTCTAGACCTACACCTCTTCCGGATATATCTGAAACCGTATCTGCAGTAGAAAAACCACTTGCCATAATCAATTCGAATATCTGCTGATCTGACAATAATTCGGATTGACTATCATTAACAACACCATTTGCGATAGCTTTCTTTAATACTTTTTCTTTATTTATACCAGCACCATCATCTTCAATTTCGATGAAAACGTGATTGCCACTGTGATAAGCTTCGAGTTTAATCGTTCCGTGTTCAGACTTTCCTTTTTTTAACCGTTCGTCTGGAGATTCAATACCATGATCAATTGCATTCCGTATTAAGTGAACGAGCGGATCACCTATTTCATCTATTACGGTTCGATCTAGTTCCGTTTCTGCCCCAATAATCTCAATTTCCACATTTTTATTTAGATCCCTTGCTAGTTGGCGAATCATACGAGGGAACCTATTAAACACTTGCTCTATTGGCACCATCCGCATCGTTAAAATGATGGATTGTAAATCACTAGACACGCGAGACATATGCTCTACGGTCTCCTGTAAATCTCCATGGTTTAAGTCTAGAGAAATTTGTTCTAATCTGCCTCGATCGACGACAAGCTCCTCGAATAAATTCATCAGGACATCAAGTCGGTCAATATTAACTCGTATCGTCTTGTTTGCTGAAGTTTTAGCAGAATTTTGCTGCTTTTTGTCCTTATTGGACTTCGTTTCTTGTGTCTGCTGTTCATCCCTTGCTTTATCATTGCTTTGTTGATCAGCTTTATACGTGCTTGCTGAGAAAGTATGAACTTCTACTTGTTCAATTTCTGAAACTTTTTCTATATTTGTTGAAATTTTTTCTTTAGAATGTTCTGATATGAATATTACTGTAAAACTAGTATCAAATTGTTCTTCTTCTAATTCATTTACAGATGGCTCAGATTTAACGATTTCTCCCAATTTCTCTAAAACCTCAAAGACCATAAATACTCTTGCACCTTTTAAGAGACAGTCTTCTCTTAAAGTCACGTTAATCTCATAATTGGAATATCCACGGTCTGATGATTCACTTAGTATCGTAAGTTCAAACTCATCTAAACCCTGAACATGTTGTAGCTGAGTCGCTTCTTGTTGCTGGGTTGTGCTATCTGCTTCTTTCATCTGTACAGCCGAAACAGAATTCCCGCTTTCGATAGCCTGCAATTGTTCAACAGCTTGAGAAACATCTCTCGTGCCATCGCCACCACTCGAAATGTCTTCTACCATTTCATTTAAATGGTCCACTGCTGCGAATAAAATATCCATCATTTCGACGTTAACAGTAACCTTCTCATACTTGATTGCATCAAATACATTTTCTAGTTTATGGGTTAAATTTGCTAAATCACTAAAACCCATTGTTGCTGACATTCCCTTTAATGTATGAGCAGCTCGAAAAATCTCTTCAATGATTTTCTTTTCATTAGGGTTTTTCTCTAAGGCTAAAAGCTGATTATACAAAACTTCTAAATGCTCATTACTTTCATCAATAAAAACTCCTAAATACTCTGTTGTATCCACATTAAAGCCCTCCACCTATAATAATTTTGTTATAAAGTCGCTTATGTCACTTAACACCACTTCTTTAGTAACGAGATTTGTTCGCACCGCTGCTTTGGGCATGCCATAAACAACAGCTGATTCTTCTGATTCAGCGATAACAACGGTATCCTTATCCCCTGCCTTTAGAGCTTTGATACCATTACTACCATCGCTCCCCATCCCAGTAAGCACGACTGCCAGCTTATTAACATGCTTTACATTGGCAAGTGAAGTAAATAACACATCCACCGATGGTCTATGTCCATTAACTGCTTTTTCCTTCGTTAGTTCTATTGCTACAGATGTGCCGATAGACTTTAGTTTCATATGTAAATCTCCTGGAGCAATATAAACAGTTCCGTTTTTCACTATTTCTCCATGTATCGCTTCTTTTACAGTAACCTGGGATTTTTGATTTAATCGTTCAGCAAGAGATTTCGTAAAACCTGCTGGCATATGTTGTACGATAAAAACTGGTGCTTTTATGTTTTTAGGTAATCGAGTAATAATCTGTTGAAGCGCTCTCGGTCCACCTGTTGATGTCCCGATTGCGACAATACTCTGTGCGAATTTAGTTAAAGCACGAGCATGACCAGTTGGTAAAGATGGGGGTTTTTCCTTCGCCCTCTCCTCCTGCTGCTGTAAAGGTAATCTAACCTTTGACGCCGTAATAACCTTCGATATAATTTCCTGCTTCATCGTTTCAATATCAATTGAGATGGGACCAGATGGCTTCGTAATAAAGTCTACTGCACCACTTGAAATTGCCTGTACTGTCTTGATTGTTGTATCCTCAGAGGCGGCACTTGAAAGCATAACTACTGGTATAGGATTGCTGTTCATTAATTCACGTAAAGCTGTTATCCCATCCATAATGGGCATATGAATATCTAAGGTAACAACATCTGGTTGTAATTTTTTAACTTTATTGATTCCATCTTCACCATTTCTAGCTGTTGCAATTACTTCCATACGATTATCACTTGTTAAAATGTCTGAAATCACTTTACGCATAAAAGCTGAATCGTCAATAATAATGACACGAATTTTACTCATGGCCATTTACCTTTCCGTTAAAAGCTGTTTTAGTTTACCTAAAAATGATGGCGTAGTATCTGATTGATTTACAGGCTGAACACTACAATAATTCTTTACTAACTGCTTCATTGCTCTGGCAACAGCAGAATTTTTTTTCAATAATACGTAAGGGGTTTGCCTAATGACAGCCGTGGTCACTGTTCTATCCTCAGGTAATGTACCTAATAACTTCGTTTCCACTTGTAAAAATTGAAAAATTACCTGATTGAATCGCCTTAGTGCTTCCCACCCTTCTTTTTCTGAATGACTTCGATTCATAATCACTTGCATTGGTAGCGTATCGTCATAAGAAACAATATGCTTTATCATGCTATAAGCATCTGTGATAGAGGTAGGCTCAGGTGTGGTGATCACAAAGCATTCATCAGATGCTAAGATAATTGATAAACTATCTTGTGTAATTCCTGCTCCCATATCAAAAATGATAAAATCGTAGTAATTAACTAGTTTCTTATATTGCTGAAAGAAGAAATTCCTTTTATGCTGATCGATGGAAAAAATATCACTTAATCCAGAGCCAGCTGCGATATAATCCAAATCCCCTGGACCATGTTGAATAATTTCCTGAATAGATAGGTGCTCTTCAAACATATCGATAATCGTTCTTTCAACATGTAATCCTAATAAAATATCAATATTTCCCATACCTATGTCCATATCAATAACTAGCACTCTATTACGTTGTCTTACTAATTCCAATGAAAAATTTATCGTAATATTTGATTTTCCTACCCCACCCTTTCCACTAATTACAGCTATTGTCTTCGCCTGTGTAAAGTCCTGCATTGCTTTTAACTTTTTTCGAAGTCCATCTGCCTGATCATGCCTCATCCGATGACCTCATTACAAACGAAGCTAACTGTTTAGGTGATGGGTAGATTAAGTCTTCAGGCACATCTTGACCATTTGTTATATAACCAATTCCGATCTGTTTTCCAAGGGCAATATTTAGAATACTACCGAATTGACTCGTTTCATCTATCTTAGTCAAAATCACTTCTTTAATAGAAATTTCTTCAAATTGATCATATATTTCGCTGATATCTCTTGGTTTAGCCGTTAATGATAGAACTAAATACGTATCTGATTCCAGATTACTTTTTGTATCTTGTTTCATTTGTTTTACGTATTTTTCATCTCTAAAATTACGACCTGCGGTATCAACAAATATTAAATCAAATGTGTTAAATTTCTCGATTGCTTTTTGGAAATCGTCCTCCGTATAGGCTACTTCTACTGGCACATTCAATATTTTTGCATATGTTTTTAACTGCTCAACAGCTGCAATACGATACGTATCTGTAGTGATAAAAGCGATTTTTTTATGATCATTTAGCTTACTGTTTGCAGCAACTTTTGCAATTGTAGTTGTTTTTCCTACACCAGTTGGTCCAACAAAGTAAACTAATTTCTTATCATAGGATATCCCTTCGAAGGAGACCTGTTTGAGTCTATTCTCTATTTCCTGTTTGACTTCAGATATGATCGACTTGTAGCTACTACTATGTTGTTCTGCATCCTCCTGCCTATGCAAGACAGAATCAATAATGCTTGTAGCAATTTCGGTATCTACTTCTTGTTCAAGTAAATAATTATATGCTAATTGAAAATCAGCAGGGTACGTAAAATTCCCAATTGCAGAGTGATGTAGTAATTCTTTTACCTGTCTTAGCTCACGCAGTACATGTTGGTCATCTCTTTCATGATAAGCTTCATTCGATTCTACCTTTTTATTGGGCATTACTACCTTTTTCTTAGATAAATGTGGTTGCGGATCTCTTGCGGCTATTACTTCAATTTGCTGTTTTGTCAACAGACCGAGAAATCTTTTTTTCTTTACTTCCCTAGAATTTAAAATAACGGCTTCTGTACCAAGCTCTTTCCTAACTTGTTTCATCGCTTCAGGCATCGTATCAGCTACATATTTTTTTACCTTCATGCAATATTCACCACCCCGACACTTTGTACTTGTACGTTGGGCTCTAGCTCATTATAGGACAATACAACAACTTGCGGTAAATATCGATCTAGTAACTGTTTGACATACATTCTTACTGCTGGAGAACAAAGCAATATCGCTGTCTCTTCCTGTATGGTCAGTTTTTCTACCTCTTCATGTAATTGGTTGATCACCCGTTGCTGAACATCAGGATCCATGGAAAGATAGCTTCCATGCTCTGTCTGTTGAATACTCTCAGCAATTGCTTTCTCTACTTTTCCAGAAAGAGTAACTACTTTTAATGCCATATCTTCGTCAGTATATTGCTTAGTTAATTGAGATGATAATGCTTGTCTTACATATTCAGCTAGTAAATCGGTATCGTTTGTTAATTTTGCAAAGTCTGCAAGTGTTTCAAATATAATAGGGAGATTACGGATTGACACTTTTTCTTTTAAAAGCTTACCTAGTACTTTTTGAATATCACCTACTGCAAGTGGCTCTGGTGTTACTTCTTCAACAAGTATTGGATAGGTTTCCTTTAAATGATCAATTAATTGCTTAGTCTCTTGTCTACCTAATAATTCATGAGCATGTTCTTTAATGATTTCCGTTAGATGTGTGGATACAACAGAAGGTGGATCTACTACCGTATAACCGGATAACTCTGCTTCATCCTTTAAATCTTCGTTGATCCACTTTGCAGGTAGGCCAAAAGCTGGCTCTTTTGTATCTATACCATCAATTTCGTCATCTTCCATATCTGGAGCCATTGCTAAATAATGATCAAGCAATAATTCACCAGAAGCTACTTCATTTCCTTTTACTTTTAAACGATATTCATTCGGGTTAAGCTGGATATTATCGCGAATTCGAACTACTGGAATAACAATTCCTAGCTCAATTGCAAGCTGCCTTCGAATCATAACAATTCGATCGAGTAAATCGCCACCTTGGTTCGCGTCAGCCAGCGGTATAAGAGAATAACCAAACTCAAATTCGATAGGGTCCATATTTAATAAATGTACAACATTTTCAGGCGATTTCATTGCAGCACTTTCCGTTTCATCTTCCTCTTCCTCACTTGGTTCATAGACTACTTCTGTCTGCTTTAATAACAAATACCCACTTAAAGCTAGTAAACTAGCAATGATTGTAGTAAGAAAAAAGTTGATGGGTGTTAACCCTAATAAGAACACTGTTCCTGCTGCAATAAATAGCAGCTTCGGGTATTGGAGTAGCTGTCCAGTAACATCTGTACCTAAATTACCTGTTCCTGCTGTTCTTGTTACTACGATTCCTGTTGCGGTTGATATGAGTAAAGCTGGTATCTGACTAACTAATCCATCACCTACAGTCAATCGCATAAACGTATTGATCGCTTCTTGAAACGACATGTCCATCTGTACCATACCAATAACGAGACCAAAAATAATATTGATTAGTACAATGATAATACCCGCAATAGCATCGCCTTTTACGAATTTACTTGCACCATCCATGGAACCGTGAAAATCTGCTTCCTTTTCTATTTTTTCTCGTCTTTCTTTAGCTTGTTGTTCCGATATTAAACCTGCGTTCAAATCTGCATCTATGCTCATCTGTTTACCTGGCATCGCATCTAAAGTAAATCTAGCCGCCACCTCAGAAACACGCTCAGAACCTTTAGTGATTACAAGAAATTGGATAATAACTAAAATAACAAATACAACAAAACCTACTAGTGGATTCCCCCCAATTACAAAGGAACCAAATGTATCAACAACCCCACCAGCATCTGCTTCGGATAAGATCGACCTTGTTGTAGATACATTCAATCCTAGGCGAAATAAGGTTAATAACAAAAGAAGTGTAGGAAAGACTGAAAACTGTAATGCCTCTTGTGTATTCATCGAAACTAAGATTACAATTAGTGCTAATGAAATATTACCTAATATCAATACACTTAACAGCCATCCTGGTAACGGGACAATCAACATAATAATAATTAAAATAACGCCTAAAAGAACGGATAGATCTCTTGCTTTCATTGGGGTCTCTCCTTATTGCTTAAACTTTTTTCTCCAGCTTATATACATAAGCCAAAATTTCTGCTACAGCCTGAAAGAATTCTTCAGGAATTACATCCCCTATTTCAACTGCTCTATATAGAGATCGTGCTAAGGGACGATTCTCAACCGTCATTACTTCATTTGTACGAGCTATTTCTTTAATCTTCAACGCCACCTCATCAATCCCTTTAGCTAAAATATATGGCGCTTCAGCTTTTGCCTCATCATATTTAATAGCAATTGCAAAGTGGGTCGGGTTCGTAATGACTACATCTGCATTGGGCACCTCGCTCATCATTCTGCGTGTAGCCATTTGTCTTTGCTTTTCTTTAATTTTCGACTTTATAAGTGGGTCACCTTCAATGTTCTTATATTCATCCTTAACGTCTTGCTTTGACATTTTCATGTTTTTCTCATAGTCATAACGTTGATAAGCATAATCAAAAACGGCCAAAAATAATAATACGATTATTGCTGTTATTCCCATGACCATCGTAACCTGCCCAAAAAAACCAAGTGCATTGTCTACTGTTTTAAAGGACAGCATCATCATATCGTCCTTATATATCCATATCACTGTAAATGTCACAGCGCCAATACAGACAATTTTCAATAATGACTTAAGAAGTTCAACTAATGCACGTAATGAAAATATACGCTTCGCTCCTTGAATTGGATCGATTTTTTTTAAATCAAACTTTAATGGCTCTGTTGTAAACAAAAAGCCAATTTGTAAAAAGTTTGAAGCGAAGCCAGCTACAATAGCAATTATCATAAGTGGTGCGAGCATTTTCGATACTTCCATCGCTGCTCCTGAAAATACTTTATGTACTGTCTCTTCCGTTACATCCCAATGAATAAACTCTGTAAAAGTATGCTCATATAATCTCATCATACTATTCTTCATGGAATCGCCGAACACAAAGAGAATGATAAAAGCGAATAAAAGTAGAAAAGCTGTATTAACATCCTGACTTTTGGCTACCTTTCCTTTTTTTCGCTCATCCTGCCTTTTCTTCGGGGTAGCTTTTTCTGTCTTTTCACCAGCAAAGAATTGTAAATCGAGTTTCAATTGCAAGTTAAGCACCTCCGAACAATTGCATTAGGCTGCGGATTGTAGCAAATAAAATTTCAAACAAGTTCTTCACTAAAACAACATATAAACTCATAAAAAATAACAAGGCAACAAAGCTCACTAAAATTTTCAATGGTAATCCTACTACAAAAACATTTAACTGAGGCACAGTTCTAGCTATAATACCTAAGGCAACGTCAACAAGAAATAAACAACCTACAATTGGAATTGCAATTTGAAATGCAATAAGGAACATTTTATTAAATGTATCAATGACAAATGTAACTATATTTTCATTTTGAAATGGGATAAAAGCATCTATTGGTATAAATTGGTAGCTATTTACAATCCCATCTATTAAAATATGATGACCATTTACCGATAATAAAAAGAGTAAAGCAATAATATAGAAGTACTGTCCTGTTAATGGACTCTGAGCACCAGTTTGCGGATCAATAACATTGGCTATTGCGAACCCCATCTGAAAATCGATAAATCCGCCTGCAATTTGAACAGCAGATAAGATAATATAGGCTATTAATCCGATAAAAAGTCCTACCAAAGCTTCTTTTACGATTAATAACAGATACATTTCATCTACTGGTATGGAAGGTGCATTCACTGTGTAAAACATTAGAAAAGCCAAGAAGAAACTGAATCCTAGCTTAAACGGTCTCGGAATTGTTCGATAAGAGAACAACGGCATTGTAGCAAAAAAAGCTACTACTCTTACAAGAATTAACAAAAATACAGGGATACTATTAACATTAATTATTTCTAGCATACAATTACCCTACAAACTGATTTATATTTTTAAACAATTCGGATGTGAATTCTACCATTTCTGTAAGCATCCAAGGCCCAAAGAATACAAGACCAACCAGTACTGCCACAATCTTAGGAATAAACGCCAACGTTTGTTCCTGTATCTGTGTTGTAGCTTGAAAGATACTTACCAGTAATCCAACAGCCAAAGCTAATAATAGCAAAGGACCTGTAACTAATAGAATGGTATAAACACCTTTTTCTGCCAAAGTTAATACGAACTCACTGCTCATGGGAGCAAAGCCTCCTTAATGCTGAATACAACTCGCAGTATGACTTTAGTTGCAACATTCCAAAGTGGTTTCCAGCATATTCTAATCTAATTATGAAACATTTCATGAATACCACCTACCAGTCCATCCTAAGATTAGAATCCATCCAACAGTGAGTGGGTAATTAAATACCAGCCATCTACAAGAACAAATAATAGAATTTTAAAAGGTAAAGAAATCATTACTGGGGGAAGCATCATCATCCCCATTGACATCAATACACTGGCAACAGCCATATCAATGATTAAAAATGGAACAAATATCATAAATCCCATTTGAAATGCTGTCTTCAATTCGCTTATTGCAAATGCAGGTACTAATGTTGTCAGTGGAATGTCCTGAACAGTTTCAGGACGTTCCAATTCTGCATAATTCATAAAAAGCGCTAAATCTTTCTGACGCGTATGCTCCGCCATAAAATCCTTTATGGGTATACTCGCTTGATCATACGCTTCATCTAACGTAATCTCTTCGGCAAATAATGGTTCTAATGCTTCGTCATACACCTCATTGAAAACTGGAGCCATAATGAAAAACGTTAAAAATAACGCAAGTCCAATTAGTACTTGATTTGGTGGCATTTGCTGTGTCGCCAATGACGTACGAACAAATGACAACACAATAATTATTCTAGTAAAGCTCGTCATCAAAATTAATATACTTGGTGCTAGTGACAATACAGTTAATAGAAGAATTAATTTAACTGATGTTGAGATATTTGCCGGATCGGAACTGGAAAACATATCGATAAATTCATTCATTCTGATCTTCCTTTTGTTTATACTGTTGGATCAATTGGGTTCTATTTTTTTTCAGTTTATCCAGCTCGTTCACAAAATGACCTTTAAAATTCTGTTTCGAATGTATAGAATCTGAATTGGTAGTTTCTTTTGTGGTTACCCGTTGGACGAGAGTTGATAATGGACTATTGGCATCGGTTGTATTTCTTTTCAACAAATCTTCCATTAATGCTTCATCGTCAATCTCTTGAAGCATTTCTACATTATCTCCAACCCCAATAAGATAGAACTTGCTACCAACACGAATAATTTGAATTGACTTGTTTTGCCCAACAGAAATACCGCCAAGGTTTTCTAGTGACTTCACTTGATTAAACAAGGCATTTTTCTTCTTTAAAACTTTTAACAGTAAATAGATCAGCCCCAATATGAGTGCTAAAGCAAAAAATAGCTTTATAAAATTAACCCAAAGTGGTTCTGTATCTTCTTCCGTCGATAAGAGTGTTGATTTCTCCGTGTCTCCATCTTCCGTCGATGACTCTGCTGGTTGCTCGCAATCAGCATTTTTCTCTAAACAATCAGTAACAGATTTGGTTGCTGCATCTACTTTTATGGAAACAGTAAATGAAAATAGAATAATAGTCAGTAGAATGCAAAACCGTAACGATTTATTCAATAGTATTCACTCACTTTTTAGTTCAATGCCTTTTGAATTGCTTCTAAAACACGATCCGCCTGAAATGGTTTAACGATAAAATCTTTAGCTCCTGCTTGGATCGCATCAATAACCATTGCTTGCTGCCCCATTGCAGAGCACATAATTATTTTCGCTTCAGGATGACTAGCTTGAATTTCCTTTAATGCTGAAATCCCATCTTTTTCAGGCATGGTTATATCCATCGTCACAAGATCTGGCATAAGCTCATTATATTTTTCTACCGCCTGTGCACCATCTTGTGCTTCACCTACTACCTCAAACCCATTTTTAGTTAAAATATCTTTAATCATCATTCGCATGAAAGCTGCATCATCAACAATTAGAATACGGTGTGCCATTCGTAAATCCTCCTATGTATAATAAGATATTATTTTAATTTCATTATTCTATCTGATTGACTAAGTATGTCCGTAACACGAACGCCAAAGTTTTCATCAATAACAACTACTTCTCCAGTAGCAATTAGTTTTTCATTTACTAATATATCGACAGGCTCTCCTGCTAACTTATCTAATTCAATAATGGAACCAGAAGACAAATCCAAAATATCCTTAATTGTTCGTTTTGTCCTCCCAAGCTCTACAGTTACCTTAAGCGGGATATCCAAAAGCATATCTAGATTCCGTTGCTCGGTATTATTTAATGCAACCTGGTCAAAGTTGGAAAAATCAGCCTTTTGCACTGATTTATGTGCTGAAACAGCATTACCTAAGTATTGCGGTTCCTCTCTTACCTCCTCAGATGAGACGGATTGACTTTGCTTATTTGTAGACATAGGCACCTCCACCTGCTCAAGCGCTACAGCTGATTCTTGTTCCGCTGGTTCACTATTTAATAACTGATCAACCAAATTTTTTGCGAATTGAATTGGCATGAGCTGCATGATATTAGAATCTATTAAATTACCAACCTTTAATTGGAAGGAAACTTTAACAAAAGGATTCTCATCAAGTACTGCTTCTGACTGATTGTCTGGATTTTCTAGATGAATCGTTGGTGGTGATATATCTACCTTCTTATTAAAGACCGTTGACATACTAGTTGCTGCAGCACCCATCATCTGATTCATTGCCTCTTGTACTGCACTTAAGTGAATTTCATTTAATTCTTCTGATGGTTTTGTACCGTCTCCACCAAGCATGATATCGGAAATGATGGCAGCATCCTCGGCCTTGATCACAAACACATTTCTACCCGTAAACCCTTCTATATAGTTAACCTGAACGCTTACTGGTTCAAATGTAAAGGCCTCTAATTCCTTTTGTTCCATGACAGAAACTTTCGGTGTTGTTATTTCTACCTTTTGATTTAATAATGTCGATAAAGTCGTAGCAGAGCTTCCAAATGAAATATTGCCAATTTCCCCCAACGTATCCTCTTCAATTGTTGATAGATGATCATTGGTAGGGTTTTTCTCTACTTCTTCATCTTCATCAGAACTAACTTTTAATAATGCATCTATTTCATCTTGAGAAAGCATCCCGTCATTCGCCATGTTCGTTCCCCCCTTTAAATTCTTCCATTATTTGAACAGACATTTTATTTTTATATTTACCAGGCTGTACATAGAATTTTGGCGCATCATTTACCGCCAATATTAGCGGGCTTTCTATTGTATTATCCAACCCGATAACATCATCTTTATTTAAGTTCAGAAATTGCTCAATTGAAATTGTAGATTCTCCTAATAGTGCTTTTACTTCAATTTGTGCTTGTTGTAAGTTCTTTGTTAACTTTTCATATGCATCTACGTCTCTTTCTTTACTAGATGTTTGCATCCAGTAATGTACCGAAAGCTTGGAAATAATTGGTTCAAGCACAATATGAGGTATACAAATATTAATCATGCCACTTTCTTCACCAATTGTTGTATTCAGTGAAACAACCACAACCGTTTCATTAGGTGATACCATCTGCAAAAATTGTGGATTGACTTCAAAATCTTCTAATACTGGATCAATATCTACAATGGTAGCCCACGCCTCTTGAAGATTGGTAATTGCCTTTTCAAATAACTGTGTCATTAGAATTGTTTCGATTTCCGTTAAGTTTTCTACTTTATTAACTCCACTTCCCATACCGCCCAATGTTCGATCAAGCATGGCATAAGCAATATTTGGGTTAACTTCCATTACTAGTCTACCTTCTAAGGGTTCGACACTATATGTATTAAGAATAGTCATTTTTGGAACAGAACGAATAAATTCTTCATAAGGAATCTGATCCACTGACGCAACAGTAATATTGATGTACGTCCTTAATTGTGCTGAAAAAAAGGTAGTTAATAGTCGTGCATAATTTTCATGAATTCGCGATATACTGCGGATTTGATCCTTGGAAAATCGTAATGCTCGTTTAAAATCATATACTCGAACTTTCTTTTCTTTATCTTCTTTTTTTAATTCCTCCGCATCCATTTCACCTGAAGTAATTGCGGATAATAGGGCATCAATCTCATTTTGAGAAAGAACTTCATCTACCAAGTATATTCACCTCCATCGTGGAGTCCTAAATAAATTATTTATTGTAAGATTTTGCTTATCGTATATACATCTGTGATTTTTCCAGTTGTCATTACTTCATTTAACTTTGTTTTAACAACTTCTTCTAAATCACCTAAGCCACTCTTGAAATCTTCTTCCTGCATTGTAGCCAATTCTTTGATTAAAATGTTTTTTAATTGAAAATCCCGCTTACTAATTTCTTCTTTAGCTTCCTTCCTATTCGTAATCACTTGAAACTGAATACGAACAAAACTTCCATCCTCTAAATCTGTTGTTATTTCAGGTGTTTCATAAGAAAATTCTTCGATCTTATCAATAGATGCTGCAGATCCCTTTTGATCGTCCGCGTTCATATTCCATACCACTACAAATGCAGCTATTCCCACAATCGCCAATACCGCCAATGAAGAGATCATTGTTTTCATTAAACTACTCATCGTCTTTCTTTACCTCCCTTTGTGCTCTTTGTATACCAATTTGTTGATAATAGGCCATTACTAATTGAAGTACTTCCGCATGAGAGTTTTTTACTACTAATTTCTTACCATTTGTTAAGGTGATCGTTGTATCTGGAAATTCTTGAACCTGTTCAATCAGGATCGCATTTAAAGTAAATGGTTCGCCATTTAATCGAGTTAAAGAAATCATTATTTAGGCGGGAGTGTGTTTATCACACTCCCTACCCCCTTACTATCGTTTTAGATTTACTAGTTCCTGGAGTATTTCATCTGATGTTGTTATTATTCGAGTATTCGCTTGGAAACCACGTTGTGCTGTAATCATTTCCGTGAATTCTTCCGATAAATCAACGTTTGACATTTCGAGTGCGCCACTTACAATCGACGCTGTACCATCTGTTTCAGGAGTAACAATTCCATTAAACCCGGCATTTTCCGTATTTAAGAAAAGATTACTTCCCGCTTTTTCTAAACCTGCTGGATTAGCAAAGCTTGCTAAACCGATTTGACCAGCGGTCTCTGTGTCCCCATCTTCATTTGTATAAGTTACGGTACCATCTGATTCAATACTAAAGCTTTTTGCATCGTCTGGAATATTTATCTTTTCGTTATTAACATCTTGTAAATACAATCCATCTGAATTAACAATGTCACCATTCGTATCCAAGTAAAAATTACCTGCCCGCGTGTAATACGTCGTTCCATTACCTTCTAAAACGAACATTCCATCTCCCTCTAAAGCAAGATCTAATGCTCTAGTAGTTGTTTGTCTAAACCCTTGTGAATGGATGTTGTCAATTGAACCGAGTTGCGAACCTAAACCTACCTGAGCTGGGTTTACACCACCGCGACCAGCAGTTGGTCCTTGAGCACCAGAAGTAGTCTGACTCATCATGTCTTGGAAAGTTACTCTTCCTTTTTTAAATCCAGATGTATTTACATTAGCAATATTATTACCTATTACATCTAGCTTTGTTTGGAATCCTTTCATGCCTGATATTCCTGCATACATTGAACGTAACATAGTTCATTTCCCCTTTTTGGTTATCAATTTATTGGCTGCTTCTATCATTCAACAGCTGATGGCCTCCCTAAAAAGGGTCCAGCCTTATTTCTCAATCAAAATCGTTCCATTAATATTCGTAAATATTCGACTTGTGGCTTCTTTTCGATCCATCGCAGTAACAACAGTATTGTTTTTCGTACTTACAAGTAATGCTGCATTATCCAAAACAACAAGCGAGTCAGTAATTCCTTTTTGCTTTGCCTCCGCCATTTTGCTTTCAATGACTTGCCATTGGTGCTTATCGATATGAATATTTCGTTCCTGTAAACGCTCCGTAGCATGTTTACTAACTTTGAGCTCTTTTAAGCCCAATTCAGATGTTAATAAATCCTTAAAGCTCGCCCTGTTTACTTGGTTATTTGGATGTTTAGCACCAGGAATCTGTAAAGCCTGCTGGGGCAACTGATGAATCCGGTGATCTATATTATTCACTTTCTTCATCCTCCGGATTTTCTGGATCAGTTGGATCCTCTCCATTATTTTCACTACTATCTGGATTACTTACTTGAATAGCTGCATCTGCATAGATCTTTTCCCCATTTTCTAACTCTAAAATTGCCCAACCATCCTTTTGACTAACAGCTATTACTTTACTTGTTTCGATATCTAGCTTTTCACCAGTTTCTTCATCATAAGCTTGGTAGGTTACTTCTTTTCCAATCATATGGCTATATTTAATTACTGGTGAGACAAGCTGACTTTGTACGAGTGTATCGATGGAATTAGTCATATTCATCATTTGCTCTAATGAACTGAACTCCGCCATTTGCGAGATAAATTCTCGATCATCCATCGGATTTGTTGGATCCTGACTTTGTAATTGTGTCATTAATATTTTCAAAAATTCATCCTTACCTAATTCAGGGCTTGGCGATCTACTAGGTTGATTAGACAAGTATAATGATGGATCTATCTTTGTCATATAAACACCTCCTATACTTGTTCATTTAATAATAGTTCTTCAAACTGTGTAGCAAAGTCTTCATTCTGATTATTTTCACTCTCTTGAGAGTCATTTCCGTGCTGATCCTGTTCTCTAAATTGCTGTGAATCGGCTTCAGATCCTGTATCCTTAAGAACTTGCTGTCCCTGTTGAAACTGAATCTCTTGCTTCTCTACAACTACTTGCTGAGGTGAGAACATACTTCTTAGTTGATGCATATTTGACTCAAGCATATCTTTAGTAACCTGTGAGCTTACTAAGATCTTTACTGTCATCTGCCCATCCATTTGAGTTAAGCGAACAACCATATCCCCTAAATTTTGTGGACGCAAGGTAATTTGAAGTTGATTACTTCCATTCGCCATTGTCAAGAACTTACTAGACTTCATGATCTTCTGAAATTGCTGAATGAGTTCTTGTCCAGAATTATTCATGTTCTGCTGGCTAGGGTTTAAGTAGATCATGTGCTGCTCCATTTTTGCCATAGGTAATGTTGATACATTTGCTTGATTTACTACTTGAGAATAAGCTATACTATCTTTTTTCGATGAAAATGTCTCTAGTGCATGGTCTAACCATTTTGCAACATCTGCGCTCGTAACTTTAGCATCCGTATGATAAGGCAATTTTTGCGCTATTTGATTTCGTTTTTCAAATGCTTGTAAGAGTTGTTGCCAAACTATTTTTTCTTTCGAATCTGCTGGTTTACTAGCTAAAAATTGCTCGACAGAGACCTTTTCTGTACCTTTCACCGAATCTGTCCACTGCTGTAATAATGGCAGGAGTTTAGTGGATGCCTTCATTAACTCTTGCTTGTTCGATATTTGCGAAACAACAGCTTCCACCTTTGCAAAAATACTCGCTAATTGCTGTTGTAAAGAAGGTTCTAACTGTTGTACTTCGATGTCGCCTGTTAAAAGCGCAGGTAGCATCCACGTCGCCGTCTCTTCATTGGATTCGACATGCCCTTCATTCTCTTGCTCGCTTCCTACTACCCTATTGTCTGTCAATTCTTTCCCATCTAATGTGGATAGCATGTTAAAGAAAGTCATATCTATCGTTTCAAAGGGTATACTTGGTGTATCTTGCTGGTTCTCTTGGGATTGCATTCCCATTTGAAGTAGCTTATTTGCTGCCTCTTGTAATTGCTGCTTACTAAGTAATAGGTCTTGAAACGGTTGAGCTTCCTCATTTGTATGGCCTAATTGACTATCTTGCTTCATCATTGGATTCGAAGTTTGTAATTGCTGAAAGAGCATCCCAATTGCGTTCATTATTTCACCTCCTTTCAATACAATTACATTAATTTCCACTGTTAATAAATTGTTGTGTTAGCTTTGCAGCTGTTTCTGCATTCATTGACTCTAGAATGCTGCCACGAGTATCATTTGACAATTCCTTCATTATTGCTAATGCCGTTTCTTGTTCAAGCTCTTGTAAAATATTAGCTGCTTGATCAGGATCCATATCTTTAAAAGAATTGGCGATTGTTTTGACAGTGGTTACCTCTTTTTTCACCTGTTCGTCATCAGACTGCTCTTCATTTTCATTAGCTTGATTATTTTCAAGCTTCATTATTTCTTGTTCGAGCTGTTCAACAGTAGCTTCCTTATCTGTAAGATCCACCTTTAGCTGCTCAATTTCAGCATCTTTATCAGACATCATCGCTTTCACGCTTTCATCTTCACGTTTCAACTGTTTTTCCTTATCTGTTTCAACGAATGAAGAAACAACCGGTATATTATTACCTTTATCCTTCAACCAGCCGGTAACATCAATACCAGCAATACTCAAAACGACCGTAGCTAGGGCAATTGTAATGATAATAGGAATTACAATTGCAAAGAGGAACCATAGGACAGGATTCATTTTTCTTTTATCTGTATTGTTTTTCTTTGCCATTCACTTCACCTATTTTTATGATTTAGAAATTGATGAATAGATACCTCATCCATTGTAGCCTTTTCCTTTTTGCGATTTGCTGCTGCTTCATCTTTCTTACGAGTTTCGATAATCTTTTCATATTTTTTCATCTCAACATGTGCATCTGTGAGCTTGGATTGCTTTGCTTCCATATCGAATCTTGCCTTTTGGACTTCTTCTTGTAAGTGCATAATATGATTATTTAAATGCTCGATATAAGTAAATTGTTCTTTTAACTTATCAAGAGTAGTTGATTCCGTAAGAGCAGTCTCGTATACTTCCTCTGCCATTTCTTTCTTTTTAAGAAGTTCATAGAGCTGTGTTGCTGTTTTTTCAAAAAGATCAATAGACTGTTGATATGCCTTCTGTGCGTGTTTTTTTTCGGTTTCACGTATATGTAAAATCTTGGATAAAACAACCGTCTCCGCCATTAGCTTACACCTCCATGAAGTAAGTTTTTCATCGAATTAATCGATTCTTGAAGTGTATGATATTCAAAAATATCTTGTGAAAGAAACGATTGGATTTTAGTGTGATAAGAAATAGCTCGATCAATTTCACTGTCTGTCCCTCGTTTATAGGCGCCAATTTGAATCAGTTCACTATTTTCTTCATAAGTAGCAACGAGCTTACGTATCTCCTGAGCTGTTTCCTTGTGCTCGTTATCTGCAACTTGGTTCATGACACGACTAATAGATTTCAACACATTGATCGCTGGATATTGTCCACGCTCAGCTAATTTCCTATCCATTACAAAATGACCATCTAATATTCCACGTACCGTATCAGCAATCGGCTCATTCATATCATCTCCATCTACCAAAACGGTATAGAAGGCTGTAACCGTACCATTTTCATTCGTACCGGTTCGTTCTAGCAATTTTGGCAAGGTAGCAAATACGGAGGGCGTATAGCCTTTGGTGGTTGGCGGCTCACCTGTAGCCAAGCCAACCTCACGCTGTGCCATAGCCACACGTGTAACAGAGTCCATCATTAGGTTCACACGGTAACCTTGATCACGAAAATATTCACTTATTGCTGTTGCTGTATATGCTCCCTTTATTCGCATTAATGCTGGTTGATCGGAAGTAGCAACAACGACAATCGATTTCTTTAGTCCGTCATCTCCTAAATCTTTTTCAATAAACTCCCTTACTTCTCGCCCGCGTTCTCCGATTAATGCAATGACATTAATATCTGCCCCACTATTTCGAGCAATCATTCCTAGTAATGTACTTTTTCCAACACCACTTCCTGCAAATATTCCAATTCGCTGTCCCTCTCCGACAGTCAGTAAAGAGTCAACTGCTTTGATCCCAACCTGCATTGGTTGTGCAATTGGTGGGCGAAGCATTGGATTTGGAGGAGATTGCTCCGTTAAATAATTTGCTAGACCTTTCGGCAAAGGGCTTTGATCTAATGGGTTTCCCAATGAATCTATTACTTTGCCAATCAGTCCACGGCCAATTTTTACTGTTAATGCCTTGCCAGTAGATTCTACTAAGCACCCGGGTCCAATTTCTGCAACCTCTGAATATGGCATTAGAATAATTTTTTCATTATTAAAGCCAACTACTTCCGAGAGAATAGGATTCCCGCTTGAAGAAGAGGAATGAATGAGACAAACTTCTCCGACATTCGCTGCTGGACCTTTTGACTCAATCATAATTCCAACAACCCGTAATACTTTTCCATACCGCTTGTAGGTATCTGCTTGATCAATTGCTGTTAGATAATCCGCTACCTTCATTGTCTGTTCTCCTCAGAAACTTCAAATAGTATTTGTCGGATTTCTTGTAACTGTGTATCAACGCTTGCATCGATTTGCCCAAATGGATGCTTAATCATACAACCGTAATCCTCTACTTCATCCGTAACATACAAGGCAAGCTTTGCATCCTTTTCAATTATCGTGACGAGTTCTTCCTTATGCTGCACAACAGATTCATACTGATTAGGGTGTAGGTAAATGGAAATTACCGATTGGTCCTTTAATTCCTTTATTGCTGCATTAATAATTTCTAAGAAAGAGTTAGGTTCCTCATCAATTTTCTGTTTTGTAATCTTTTCAGCAGTATGAAGTGCGATTTCCAATATGGTGTCGACATTATCCTCAATCAGCGCTTGATAGTCTTTCCTTGCCGTATCAATAATTTGATTAGCTTTTTCTAAGTCACTTTTATATTTAGCAAGACTTTTTGATTCTCCATCTGTATAACCTTGAGAAAAACCTTGCTTGCTAGCAGCTTCGATATACGTCTGTTTTTCCGTTTCCCATGCCTGCTTTTTGCTTTCAATTTCTGCTTCCGTTTCTTCTAGAAGCTGCTGTGATTGATTCTTTAACTCTTCTAATTGAATTTGTGCCTGTTCAATTTCTTGAAGCAACGTTTCTTGTTTGGACGCTGCTTCTAATTCTGATTTTGGCTGACCACTAGGTTGCAGGCTAATCGGTTTAATTTTTATTTGCCTACTTTCATTACGAATAGATGAATTAGACAATGATGTCGTCACCTCCACCCCTTGCAATAACAATTTCACCTACATCCTCTAATCTTCGGATAATAGCAACAATTCTTGTTTGTGCTTCCTCTACATCTCTTAAACGAACTGGACCCATGTATTCCATTTCTTCTTTAAAGGTTTCTGCCATACGCTGTGACATATTCTTAAAGACGATATCTTTCACTTCATCACTAGCAACCTTCAATGACAAACGTAGATCCTCATTTTCTACTTCACGAATGATACGTTGAATTGCGCGATTATCTAAAATAACAATATCTTCAAATACAAACATCCGCTTCTTAATTTCATCAGCTAATTCTGGATCTTGGATTTCTAAAGCATCTAAAATCGTTCGTTCTGTACTTCTATCAACACCATTCAACACTTCAACAACAGCTTGAATTCCACCAGTTTGTGTGTAGTCTTCTGTAAATGAAGAAGATATATTTTTTTCCAATACCTGCTCGACCTGTGAAATAATTTCTGGTGAGGTCGAATTCATCGTTGCTATCCGTTTCGCGACATCTGCTTGCACCTCCTGTGGCAATGCAGAGAGAATTTGACCGGATTGCTCAGGATCTAGATAAGATAGCACAAGAGCAATTGTTTGTGGATGCTCTCCCTGTATAAAGTTCAGAACTTGTTGCGGATCTGCTTTTCTAGCAAAATCAAATGGTCTAACTTGTAAAGAAGAAGTCAAGCGGTTAATAATATTTGAAGCTTCTTGTTTTCCAAAGGCTTTTTCTAAAACGGTTTTTGCATATCCAATACCGCCTTGAGAAATATAATCCTGCGCTACCGCAATTTGATGAAATTGCTCCAGCACATCCTCTTTCAAACTACTATCTACCTTCTTAACGGAAGAGATTTCTAAACTTAACTTCTCGATCTCCTCTTCTGATAAATGCTTATACACTTGAGCCGAAACATCTGGACCTAAGGAGATTAAAAGAATTGCTGCTTTTTGTTTACCTGTGAGTACACCTTTTTGTCTTGCCAATTGTAATACCTCCTAATCTTCTCCGATCCAGCTTCTTAGTAATTTCGCAAAATCTTCTGGTTTCTCTTTTGCTATCTTTTCTAATTGTTTTTTACGAATCGTTGTTTCCGATTCCTCTTGATCTGGGATTTCTGGTACTTCTATCGGCTCTTGGATAGCTACCTCTTCCTCTTCAACATCCTCTTCTTTTCTTCTGCGAAGTAAGAATACTATCAAGACAATAATTGCGAGCAATAATCCCCCACCTACGATATATAGCCAAGTTGGTATAGTAGGAGTTGTGCTAGCTTTAGCGTTTTTCATACCTGAAAACTCTTGAAAGACAATCGATACTTTCTCTTCTGGGTTAATGTTCTCAGCATATTCCCCGTCAATAGATGTTGTAATAATAGAGTTCATAATCGAATTAATTCCCTCTTCAACCGCGTTTTCATCCTGCTGTGTTAAATACTCTACATCTTTTCCTTGTGATGTTTTAACATTATTAACAGCGACTTGAATTCCTAAATCTCGCACTTTATATGGACTCTCAACAATGTTTTTTCGAATCTTATTAAATTCATTGTTAATCGTTTCTTTCGCCATTTCATACTCACCATTGTCACCATCATCCGTCGCTTGATAGTTACCGATATCTTCATCCCCAGTACCTACGGTACCTCCTGCTGCAGCACCTTCACCAGTATACGTTTCTTTTATTGTTTCAATACTTACTGGCAGTCCTTCCATATTCTCTAGATCAACTGGTTCGACAATTTCTTCAGTACGATTCTCTTGCGTAAAATCAATATCAGAAGTGACGGAAACAATGACATTTCCTTGACCTACCATTGCTCCAAGCATCTGCTGTAATCGTTGCTGAATATCTTTTTCAATGTCCTTTTTAACATTTTGCTGATATGTATGTGTATCCTGTACGCCAGTTCCTGCAGTAGCATTTTGTTCAAAGCTTTCAAAATACTGATTGGTGATTGCTATATTTTCTGCTGGTAAGTTAGGGACGGCCTTTGATACTAAATGATACAATCCATCTATTTGTCCTTCTTGGAATTGATAGCCAGCCTCTGTATTTATAACAATTGATGCACTCGCTTCTTGTTTTGTATCATTGACAAATACAGGATCCTCCGGCATATTAATCATCACCTGTGCATCTTGTATCCCATCAATACCTTTGATCAGATTAGCTAACTCCGTCTGCATTGCATCTAGCTTCATAACGTTAAATTCATTTTCTGTTACACCCCAGGATGCATTCTCACTAAAAAAGGAATAATCTATATTTCCACTGTTTGGGATGCCTTGCCCTGCTAAATCGACGAGTAATGAATCTACTTGTTGTTCAGGAACCGTTATTGTCGTTCCCCCATCTTTTAATTCATAAGAAACTCCTCTGGCATCTAGTTCCGTTTTTATCTGCCCAACTTCCTGAATGGACAAATTATTGTATAGTGGAACAAATTTCGAATTCATGGAAAAGAATAGAATTCCTACTATCAAAAGGACAACTATCATGATTGATCCTATAAAAATCCGTTTTTGACTTTTCGTCCGATTCTTCCAGAAAGCCGTAGTAGTGTCTTTCCAGTTCTTTATTTTCTCGTTCATAAGTTCCCCCACTAACGTGCTGTAGTAAATTTTTCTATATATGATTGCAAATCATTATACTTGCATGCTCATTACTTCTTTATAGGCATCTACTACTTTTTTCTGGACTTGTACGGTAGTTTCCAATGTGATACTAGCTTTTTGTGCCGTAATCATTACATCGTGTAAGTCATCGATTTTCCCATTAGCTAGTGCTTCTGTTTTTTGATCAGATGCAATTTGTGCCTGATTGACATCATTAATGGCATTCTTTAAAGCTGCTGCAAACTTACCCTGTGCTTCCCCAATAGAAATTGCTGGCTTAGAATCTAGTTGTGAGGATACTGGTGCTTGTGGTATTTGATTGCCTATTGACTGAATCATCGAAAAACTCCTTTACATTTATTTCCCAATCTCTAGTGCTTTCATTAACATGGATTTACTAGCATTTACTGAGGTAATGTTAGCTTCATATGATCTTGTTGCGCTCATTAAGTCCACCATTTCTTTAAGTGGATCAACATTCGGTAATTCCACATATCCATTCTCATTCGCATCGGGATGCGTTGGATTATATACCTGCTTGAATGGACTTTCATCTTCTGTTATTTCCGTAACCTTAACACCCGCGGTAGCTTCTGAACCGGTTGCTCTATGTAAGAATGATTTAAAACTATTGGTCTCTGGTTCTAGGGAAACCATTTTTCTTCGATACGCTTCAAATTCTCCTTCTTCATTCACTGTTGCTCGCGTCGTTTGAGCATTAGCAATATTAGAAGAAATGACATCCATACGAAGCCTTTGAGCAGTAAGAGCACTAGCACTCGAGTGAAGTGCATTGAATATCGACATATTACCTTCCTCCCCTTAAAGCTGTTTGTAAACTACCAAACTTACCATTTATGCGGTCGACTAATGCTTGATAATAGATCTGATTTTCTGCTAATTCTGCCATCTCTTTGTCAACATCCACATTATTGCCATTATGACCGTAAGAAGTGTTTTGCTTCGTAACTGTCTTATAGGAATTAGAATTATTTTGAAAGGAAAGATGTTTAGAATTAGTTCGTTTCGCCTCTATGTTTGAAGCCATTGCATCGGATAATACATTTTTAAACACGACGTCTTTTGCCTTATAATTTGGTGTGTCAATATTTGCAAGATTCGTTGAAATTGCCCGGTTTTTGGCAGAGGCATAATTTAACGAATTTTCTAGCGTATGGATAGTTCCACCAAATAGACTCACATTGATCCCTCCTAAAAAGTTACGTTTGCATTACGACAGACATAAAATATTGCTTGTCTACGAATAGTTTAAGTCATATGTTTGCCAAAGTCTATTACTTTTCGACATTTTCCTCAGAAAGAACAAAATATGGTTAATTTTGCATAGGCCAATTTTACCATATTACTACCTATTTTTGTTAATTAATTTTTTTAAACTTGAAAATCGTAAGTTAAAGTAGGATTTTTATGTCGAAATTGCAAGAATAACTAAATTTTAAATTATACCTAGTTCTTATGTAATAGAAAATCCTTGTATAAAAAGTCCTGAAATTGACCAAAGATTTACTTGACATTTCATGCATAATTACAAACAAAAAATCCGAAGCAAAATGCTTCGGATTTTCTATTATTTTGACTGTATTCTATAATACATATTGTTTTATCTTGAACGTAATTTTTCTAATTCAACTAAGAAATTATTGTTAAGTACTTTTATATACGTACCTTTCATACCTAAAGAACGAGACTCAATGACACCAGCACTTTCTAATTTTCTAAGCGCATTTACAATAACTGATCTTGTGATCCCAACTCTATCTGCAATTTTACTAGCTACGAGTAGACCTTCGTTGCCGTTTAATTCTTCAAAAATGTGATCAATAGCCTCTAGTTCACTGTATGATAGCGAGCTGATCGCCATTTGAACAACAGCTTTGCTTCTAGCTTCCATTTCAATTTCTTCTGTTTTTTCATGCAGAATTTCCATACCAACAACAGTAGCACCGTATTCAGCTAATAGTAGATCATCCTCACTAAAGCTCTCTGTTAACCGTCCTAATACAAGCGTTCCTAATCGCTCTCCGCCGCCAATAATAGGTACAATCGTAGTTAGGCCTGATTGGAATAATTCACGGTTTTCGACTGGGAAAACAGTTTGTGGACTGTCGATATCTAAGTTAGCTGTAGTCTCATGAATATTAAATAGTCCCTCCGTGTATGCTTCCGGAAATTGGCGATCCTCTAGCATTGATTTCATTCTCTCATTTTCAATCTCTTGATTGATTGCAAAGCCTAATAGCTTTCCTCGTCTGCTTAGGATGTAAACATTACCTTTGATAACATCTCTTAAAGAAGCAGACATGTCATTGAAATCAACTGACTTTCCTGTAGATTTTTGTAGCATAGCATTAATTTTTCTTGCGCGATTTAATAGTTCCATAATGATCCTCCATTCAACCTTTTTAAATTATAGTATATATTGACTTAAATCTTTATTTTTTGCAATAGTACTTAATTTTTCATCGACATATGCTGGAGTTATTTCAATCTTTTCCATCGTCACATCGGGTGCTTCAAAAGAAAGATCCTCCAGTAATTTTTCCAAAATAGTATGAAGTCGCCTTGCTCCAATATTATCCATTTCCTGATTTACTTGATAAGCTATTTCGGCTAATCTATCTACAGCTTCGTCTGTAAATACAACATTTATACCTTCTGTTTTCAATAAAGCCTTATATTGTTTTATGAGCGCATTTGATGGTTCCTTTAATATGCGCTTGAAATCTTCTGTTGATAGTTTATCTAGTTCAACCCGGATTGGAAATCTACCTTGCAATTCCGGAATCAGGTCAGATGGTTTGGACATGTGAAATGCACCAGCAGCTATAAATAGCATATGATCTGTTTTAACAGGTCCATGTTTTGTAACTACAGTGGAGCCTTCAATGATCGGTAAAATGTCCCGTTGGACCCCTTCTCTAGATACATTTGCACTATGCTCCTGTTTACCAGCAACTTTATCTATTTCATCAATAAATAAGATACCTGATTGCTCCGCGAGCTGTACTGCCTCTTGAGCAGCCTCTTCCATATCTACAAGCTTGCTTGCTTCTTGCTGAGATAATACTTTTCTTGCTTCTGATACTGGCATTTTTCGTTTCTTCTTCTTTTTGGGCATGAACTGACTGAAAGCATCCTGCATATTCATCCCCATTTGCTCCATACCAGATCCTTGGAGCATGTCAAACATCGAAGGAGCTTGTTCTTCTATTTCTACCGATACCATATGGTCTTCTAATTCACCCAGGGCCAATTGATGTTCTACACGTTTCCGCTTATTGCTAATTTCATCATCTTTCGGATCATGATCTCCATCTTCATGATTGTCATCTGAATTAGAAGCGAATAACATTTCAAATGGATTTCTAGCATTGTTTTCCTTTTTAGCATGTGGTACTAGGAGATTTACTAGCTTTTTATTTGCTTCTTTCTCTGCCTTATCTGCAACTTGCTTCATTTTATCTTCTTTTACCATCCGCAAAGACATTTCTACTAAATCACGGACCATGGACTCTACATCTCGACCGACATAGCCCACCTCAGTATATTTAGTTGCTTCTACTTTGACAAATGGAGCTCCAACTAACTTCGCTAATCGTCTAGCTATCTCCGTTTTCCCAACTCCAGTAGGACCAATCATTAATATGTTTTTAGGAACAATTTCATCCTTTAGCGATTCATCCAGCTTCATACGACGGTAACGATTGCGTAATGCCACTGCAACGGATCGCTTAGCGCTGTTTTGACCAATAATAAACTTATCTAACTGTCCCACTATCTGTCTCGGTGTGTAATCAATACCCATTCTTCCAAAAGGCCTCCTTTTAATCAAGTACCTCCAGTGTGATGTGATCATTTGTATATACACATATTTCTCCGGCAATTTCTAATGCAGATTGAGCGATCTCCCGTGCAGATAATTGACTCGAATACCTTGCTAGAGCTCTTCCAGCACTAAGTGCGTAATTGCCTCCAGAGCCAATAGCCAATATGCCATCATCAGGTTCAATGACCTCACCTGTACCAGAAACTAAAAACATACTTTCTTTATTCATTACGATAAGCATAGCTTCCAATTTCCGCAATACCTTATCGCTGCGCCACTCTTTTGCTAATTCTACAGCCGCTCTTGCAAGATTTCCATTATATGCTTCTAGCTTAGCTTCAAATTTTTCAAAAAGCGTAAATGCATCAGCAACAGATCCAGCAAAGCCAGCAAGTACTTGGCCTTTATATAAAGTACGAACTTTCTTTGCTTTATGTTTCATAACGACCGCATTTCCTAATGTTACTTGACCGTCACCGCTCATTGCACATTGACCATTATGCCTTATGGCGAAAATCGTAGTGGCATGCATTTCATTTGTCACGCCTTCTCACCTCTTTACTCAATTAATAATCATTTGCTCGTGGATGACTTTTCATATATACGCTGCGCAAATGATCTTTTGTAACATGGGTATAAATTTGTGTAGTTGACAAATTCTCATGACCAAGTAATTCCTGAACGCTACGTAAATCTGCACCTTCATTTAGTAAATGTGTGGCAAAGGTATGCCGTAACTTATGTGGGTGTACATGAACGGTTAACGCAGCTCTTTCGACCATCTTGTTCAATACTTCCCTAATTCCACGTGTAGTTATTGGATTTCCCCGATTGTTCAAGAAGACTGCATCCGAAGATTGCTTTGCTTTAGACAATAACGTATTCCTACCATCCTGTATGTAGGTTTCCAATGCTATTTCAGCAAATTTACCATAAGGAATGTAACGTTCTTTTCTGCCTTTCCCTCTAACAAATACGGTACCAATGAAGAAATCAATATGCTCCAATGATAGCTGTTGACATTCGCTAACACGCATGCCAGTTGCGTAAAGTAGTTCTAGAATTGCTTGATCTCTTTGGCCTAATGGGTTAGTAAGGTCATTTACCTCAAAAAGCTTCTCCAACTCTTCTTGATACAGAAAACCCGGAATCGTTGTATCCGTTTTTGGCAATTTCACCTGTACAAACGGATTTCCAGTGAGCACTTCTTCTCTTTCCAAGTATCGGAAAAAAGTTCGAAGACTAGATATTTTTCTAGATACAGATCTTCTGCTTAGCTGCCGATTATACAAAGTGTTTAGGAATAAACGGACAACCCTATGATCTACATCAACTAGACTAGATAAACCTTCTGCTGTTAAGAAATCGAAAAATATTTCCAGATCATTCAGATAATATTTAACAGTATATGGCGAAGCGTTTTTTTCTATTTGTAAATACTCCTTAAAGGATTGCCAATAATTCATATAATTATTCAAATTTTCACCCCGTTAAGCAGCGAATAAATCATAACATAGAAAATAGTGAGAAGCAATAAACTTAACTAAATTGTAACAAAATTCAGAATTGATGTCACTTTTAGTTGTTTTTTCCTTTTATAACCCTATAAAAATAAGGTCATATACTTAGCTCTTGACTGTCAAGTATATATCCTTACCAATGCGTTATTATATCTGTTTCGAAGTCCATAGTCAACAATTTCTATTCATATTTCACAATTAAATTTCTATAACAGCTCACATACCATTGATATCGGCTATTTGGATTACTTTATTACACCTAACTTTTTAATTTTCGCTTTTGTATCTTCTGTTCCAAACTTATATAGTTCATGATATATAGTTATTAAATGGTCACTATACGCAGATCGTTCAGCATCTGCTCCCCATTCATCAAATGGTTTCACTAAATACTCGATCGCAAGTTCTGCATAGTTGTTTTTTTTCATGAATAACTTCTTAAGCATTTCAATTTCTTTTGCATCAGCTATAATTTCATATTCTATACCACTATCAGGAATAGAGATTTCTCGAATATCCTGTGTATCTACAGTTACATAATAATGTTTTTTTGTCATCAGACTTTCCTCCTTATATGCTATTTAGCCTTTTTTTATACATCTCAAACTACTAGTCCTTCATTAACACATAACATAAAAGTAAAACTGTACTTGCAATCTACTATTCCGGTGAAAGCAAGTTGAACGAGCCATGAAAGAAAGGACAAGCTTAAACTCAGAAGGCTTGGACCCACTACGGAAAGCAGAAATTATCATACTACGATAGCAAAAAAGCGATGATAATAAGAGTACAAAAGCGTAAGCCCCCGATTAGAAACGTAGCGACTGGGGCTAGACACGGCTCAACACGCCCCTATTTATCAGACTACAAAAAAGAGCTTCCCACAAGTCCCTATTAGACTTATGGGAAAGCTCCTATGTTTGCGGCGCCTCTTTATATTCACATTGCGTACATTGAATTTGTGTTCCTTTTTTCGATTTCTTCTCAACCAGTAAGTTATCACACTTTGGACATGGTCGAGATATCGGTTTGTCCCAAGAAAGAAAATCACACTCTGGAAATCGGTCACAGCCATAAAACACTCGACGTTTTTTCGATTTCCTTTCAACAACATTTCCTTCTTTACATTTTGGACACTTCACTCCGATTTCCTTTAATATTGGTTTCGTGTTTCTACATTCAGGAAAATTAGAGCACGCTAAAAACTTCCCATAGCGTCCCATTTTATAAACCATTTCATGCCCACAATTTTCGCATTCAATACCGGCAGGCTCATCCTTGATTTCAATTTTTTCCATTTCTTGCTCTGCTTTTTCCAAGCGCTTTGCAAAATCTGTATAAAATTGATCAATAATCGTAATCCACTCTGTTTTTCCTTCTTCAATAGCATCCAAATCGCCTTCCATTTTAGCTGTGAAAGCAACATCAATAATCTTAGGGAAAAACTCTTCCATTATTTCTGAAACAATTGATCCCAATTCCGTAGGTATAAAGCGTTTGTTATCAATACTTACATAACCTCTACGTTGAATTGTGTCTAAAGTCGGAGCATATGTGGAAGGTCGTCCAATTCCTAGCTCCTCCATTGTCTTAACTAGCCTTGCCTCTGTATATCTTGGAGGTGGCTGTGTAAAGTGTTGATTTGGCTTTATATCATTAGCTGTTACTTCCATACCTTCAGATAATTCTGGAAGAAACTTATTATCTTCTTTTTTATTATCGTCCGTCCCCTCAATATATACTTTCATAAATCCTTTGAATTTAATCTTAGAACCCGTTGCTCTGAACTCCACTAAATTATTTAAAAGGTGTACAGTCATTGTATCCATTACAGCAGGTGCCATTTGACTTGCTAAAAACCGTTCCCATATTAATTTGTACAACCTAAACTGATCTCTAGAAAGTATTGGCTTTAAGGATTTAGGATCCCTGCCGACTGATGTAGGTCGAATTGCTTCATGGGCATCCTGTGCACCCTCTGACTTTTTCTGTTTTTTATTTATACCTAGATACGTTTTCCCATATTGGTCAATAATATAATCCTTTGCTTCCCCTTTAGCTGTATCGGAGATACGCGTTGAATCAGTACGCATATACGTAATTAAACCTGTTATTCCCCCCGCTTTTTTTCCAAGGTCAATTCCCTCATATAACTGTTGGGCAATCATCATCGTTTTCTTGGCTTTGAAATTCAGTTTTCTCGCTGCTTCTTGTTGTAATGAAGATGTTGTAAAAGGTAACGCAGGATTACGTCTTCTTTCTTTTTTCTTTACTTTATCAACTTTGAATTTTTTCCCCTTGATTTCTTTTAGAATATCGTTTACGTCTTGTTTTGTCTTCAATTCTTTCTTTTTACCTTTAATTCCATAAAAAGATCCCTCAAAAACATCCTTATCCTTTTGAAATTGTCCTTCAATTGACCAATATTCTTCAGGTTTAAAGTTTTCAATTTCTTTTTCTCTGTCAATTACAAGTTTTACAGCTACAGATTGAACACGTCCAGCGCTCAAGCCTTTTTTCACTTTTTTCCATAGAAGTGGACTTATATTGTACCCCACAAGCCGATCCAGAATCCTTCTAGCCTGTTGAGCATCCACTAAATCCATATCAATAGATCTTGGATGTTTAAAAGAATCTTTAATAGCATCTTTTGTTATTTCATTAAATACAACACGACATTCGGAATGCTCATCAACATCTAATATATGTGCTAGATGCCATGCAATCGCCTCACCTTCTCTATCAGGGTCGGCTGCAAGATAAACCTTTTTAGCTTTTTTTGCTGCTGATTTTAAGTCTTTGACTACATCACCTTTACCGCGAATCGTAATATACTTTGGTTTATATTCATTTTCTGTATCGACAGCCATTTGACTTTTTGGTAAATCCCGAACATGCCCCATGGATGCTTTTACTTTGTATTTTTTCCCTAAATAGCGTTCAATTGTTTTTGCCTTTGCAGGTGATTCTACGATTACTAGATAATCTGACATTTCTTTTCCTCCCATAAATGAGGTTACCACTAGTACTGATAAGTCCCTCACAACAAGGTAGAATACCTTGAAAAGTAGTACATTGATAAAATACATTTCATTGTCTTGCATATATATACTTATTCATCACAAGCATTAAAGCGGATACTTTTTTCACTCAAAAAAATTTAGAAATCTTCACTAATATTAAATATATACGTTTCATTTGTCAAACATACTGAAATAAATGACCCAAGATTTGTAAAAGTTTTCCTTACAAAAATGTACCATGTCAAAGAATATTAGTAAAATATCAATGATATAACTTTATTTTTAATCGGCCTATTTCTGCTTTTTTATTAGATATCTACCCATACGTATTTTGCAATCTTTCCCATTCTTCACGAATATCCTCTTCATGAATAACTAATTTCGCACCATCTTGGATCATTTTATGACAACCTCTAGTTTGCTCCATTAGTGGTGAACCAGGAACAGCAAAAACGTCTCTCCCTTGTTCCAAGGCTTGATCAACTGTTATTAGTGTACCACTCTTTTCAGTTGCCTCAATAACTAATGTACCAAAGCTTAAACCGCTTATTATCCTATTCCTTTCTGGAAAATGGTGACGAGCAGGGGGAGTAGTTGGTGGATACTCAGATAAAACTAATCCTCGTTCAGTCAGTTCTTGATATAATCGGATATTTTCCTTGGGATAAATATATTGAAACCCTCCACCAAGTACGGCAATTGTATGTCCACTTAGACTTAGAGTAACTTCATGAGCAAAACGGTCAATACCAATTGCCATACCACTTACTATCACCCATCCCTGCCTAACTAACGGTGGGATAATTGTCCGTACCTTTCCCATAGCTTCTCTAGAGGGTTTCCTCGTTCCAATTACACTTAAGGCTGGTGCTTGTGTTAACAAAGATATGTTTCCTAAGGCGTATAAAACAAACGGAGGATCTTTTATCGTTTTTAATAAAGGTGAAAAGTTGTTATCTAGAAGGGTTATAACGTGATAGTTATGCAAGTCTGTTTCTATTTGCTCTATTAGGGGCTCCGAGTGGAGATCATTATATAACATTGAAGCATTATTCAGAGGAAGGTGATACAAACGGTTCATTGCTGCAGAAGATAATTTGTAGATCTCTGTGAGGGTAGAATCAATAAGAAGTAGCTTTCTAATCCATCGCCTTGTAATACCTCGACATCGAGTAATATGAATTAATCGAAACCGAAAATCCGTCAATACGTACACATCCCTTCAAAAATTAGAGAAGGAGCTGTCCCCAAAAAAGACAGCTCTCTCTTCCTACACAACTGAAATATACTCTTCTACGAAGTACAGCTTCCTTGAACAAGCGCCATTCACTACAGGGTTTCACGGCGGCTCACTCTACTCGTTAGAATCTTACCTATTCCAGTTGCATCTACCCGAACCTTTACAGGAGAACCCTTTCTGGTTCGCATATTAATTAATGTGTTTTACATGTTTCTTTAATACCATTCTCCTCTAGGGCTTTAATCATTGTTTCACCCATTACCGCAGGAGTTTCTGCGACTTTAATACCACACTCATTCATAACACGAATTTTTTCGTCAGCAGTTCCTTTTCCACCAGAAATAATTGCACCTGCGTGACCCATGCGTTTCCCTGGAGGTGCAGTAGCCCCACCGATAAATCCTACCACAGGTTTCTTCATATTTGCTTTTACCCACTGTGCTGCTTCTTCTTCAGCTGTGCCGCCGATTTCTCCAATCATTATAACAGCATACGTATCAGGGTCTTCATTAAAAGCAGATAGTACGTCGATAAAGTTCGTACCGTTTACTGGGTCACCACCGATACCAACTGCTGTGGACTGCCCATACCCTGCTTCAGACAACTGATGAACTGCTTCATAAGTTAATGTACCTGAACGGGAAACGACACCTATATGTCCTTTCTTATGAATGTAGCCTGGCATGATACCAATTTTACTTTCATCAGCAGTAATTACACCTGGACAGTTTGGACCAACCAATCGAGTTTTCTTACCTTCCATATAACGTTTCACTTTAACCATGTCCATAACTGGAATATGTTCTGTGATACAAATAACTAAATCTAGTTCTGCATCCACTGCTTCGATAATCGCATCAGCAGCAAATGGAGCAGGTACATAAATAACAGATGCTGTAGCACCAGTTGTATCTACGGCATCCTTTACAGTATTAAATACAGGTACTCCTTCTACTTCAGTACCGCCTTTTTTAGGTGTAACCCCACCAACAATTTTTGTACCGTATTCAAGCATTTGTTTCGTGTGAAATTTTGCAGTTCCACCGGTAATACCTTGGACAATTACCTTTGTATCTTTATTAATATATACACTCATCTTCGTCCGTCCTTTCTGCAAGATCTGTACAATATAATATAGTTCACGATCCTTTTACTTCTTGCCTTAAACAAGAATTTACATATAAATATTGTGGTCTAAAAATTCCTTACTTTACCATTGAAACTATCTTTTCAGCACCATCAGCCATTGAACCAGCCGATGTAATATTTAGCCCAGATTCTTCAAGAATTTTCTTACCTAATGAAACATTTGTACCTTCTAAACGTACAACGAGTGGAATTTCAAGCCCAACCTGTTTCGTAGCTTCTACAACACCTTCAGCGATAACATCACACTTCATAATTCCACCAAAGATGTTGACAAAGATCCCTTTAACATTTGAATCAGATAAAATGATCTTAAATGCTTCCGTTACCTTCTCAGCAGTAGCACCACCACCAACATCAAGGAAGTTTGCCGGATCACCGCCATAATGTTTAATAATATCCATTGTAGACATAGCAAGTCCAGCTCCATTTACCATGCAGCCAATATTTCCATCCAATGAAATATAACTTAAATCATACTTAGAAGCTTCTATTTCCTTTTCATCTTCTTCATCTAAATCACGTAATTCCATAACATCTTTTTGACGGAATAAAGCGTTATCATCAAAATTTAACTTGGAATCTAATGCTAAAACATCTCCATCACCCGTAGTTACTAATGGATTGATTTCTGCAATAGAACAATCTTTCTCTACAAAAGCATTGTACAAACTTGTCATAAATTTAACAGCTTTACCTATTAGTTCATCCGGAATATTAATATTAAATGCAAGTCTACGAGCTTGATAGCCTGACAAACCTACAACAGGATCAATAACTTCCTTAAAGATTTTCTCAGGTGTTTCTGCTGCAACCTCTTCGATTTCTGTACCGCCTTCTTCTGAAGCCATCATTACTACACGAGAAGTAGCGCGATCAAGTACAACTCCAACATAATATTCCTTCTTAATGTCGCAGCCTTCTTCAATTAATAAACGTTTTACCTCTTTACCTTCTGGTCCAGTTTGATGTGTTACTAGTGTCTTTCCAAGTATTTCATCAGCGTATGTACGCACATCATCTAAATTTTTTGCGATTTTAACCCCACCGGCTTTACCACGTCCACCAGCATGGATCTGAGCTTTTACCACTGTGACGTCGCTTCCCAATTTTTTTGCAGCTTCCACAGCTTCATCAACCGTATATGCAACGTATCCATTAGGAACATTAACACCATATTTTCGCAAAATATCTTTGCCTTGATACTCATGAATGTTCATCCTTAATCCTCCCATCAAATTTCACTGCATTTCCATTGTATAAAAAAACAATAAATTTCACAAGAACTTCGGAAATTTATTGTCAATGACTTGTCGAATATTATCTATTTTTATTTATTTCTTGATCTGCTCGATAGATAAAGGCAAATACTTCAGCTACAGCTTCATACAATTCCTCTGGTATTGCTTCATTTATATTTAATTGTGCCAGCAGCGCTACTAATGATGGATCTTCCATAATAGGTATATTATTTTCTTTTGCTTTTGCAATGATATCCTCAGCAATCAAACCCCTTCCTGAAGCTGACACGATTGGGACAGATTGTCGAGTTTCATCGTAACGAAGAGCAACCGCTTTATTTCGCTTATCTTTCATATTTTATAATCCACCCCTTGGTACGTAGTGGTTACGGAAAGCTTTTCTTTTGGTTCTTTTTCCGCTTGCAACGGTTTATGTATAATCGTTGACAGCTGATAATCAAGTGAATCCAACCCGTTTTGCAATGACGGCTTTAACGAACCTAATAGCTCCTTTATTCTTTTATTATTATTAAAAACAGTTATAGCTACCGTACGATTTTGTATGTGCATATCAATTACCGTACGTTTTAAGTACATCAATTCTAAATCGAATAAAATTCGACAATGATCAGGATCGAATTCGCCATTAGTCGTTTTCTTCCCTTCAAACAACAATTCCGCATCACCTTTTAATCCCATCTTATTCCCAGGTACTTGCAAATAAGCTTGGATAAAGTTGTCTGATTCTTGAACTGATTGAAGTTGCAGTGCGTTTATATGGTGTAATAGTTGCTTTGCTCGTTCATGCAATATTCCTTCACTCTGTGCAAACATGTGTATGAGCATTCCCTTTAATGTAGGCTGTTGCACTTTCTCATTTGCTACTGTATGTTCATACGTTAAACCTAACCATTGAATGGTTTGTCGAATGGCGGACAAAAAGTGGTCTTTACTACCTAGATTCGTCTGATTTTTGCCATTTAGTAGTAACTGTTCTAATTGTGTATATGTCTCATTACGTTGCAATAATTTTAAATTAACTATAAATCGTTGCAGGTCTGATTTCGTATGCAGGCTGCTTAAATGAGATACATTTGGGAATGTATCCTTGATTAGTTGCTTTATTTGTTGTATGTCACTTGTTCCAAAATGCTGCTTTCCGGTAACAGGGTAAATTTTATCTTGTAATACACTTACTAAACTTTCCGTTCGTGCTATGTAGTCAGCTTTATTTGCAATTACTTCGGAAAGCCGATTTCCCTTTATACCTGTCCATAAACCTGTAACTGCCTGTTGCTGAGCAGAACCACTCCCATTGGTGGTAGCGGAAGCATTTGACATAATTCCATTCGTTTTATCAATGGTTGGTTGCGTTAATCCAAGTATGTGTAATAAAGGGATAACCTGTCGATTCGGCACCATGCTCTTTATTTGCATATTGGGGTATGCTTGGTCTGAGAATGGTTGAAGTAATAAAGCTATCTGCTGTTTTAGCTGTGAATGGTTAACCTGCCCTGGCAATTGCTGAAATACTTCTAGTAATTGTTTTGAGAGTGAATGCGAATCTTTTGTTACCAGTGCCTGAAATACAGCATTTGAAATTGGCCAACGATTTCTTATCATTTCTTTTATAATGGAGAGTTCTTGTTGATTCCCTTTTTTACCTACTAATAATTGAAAAGCTTGAGAAAGCTGCGATTTGTCAAAGGGGATCTGATCACGCATTAATTCTTGTAGGAATACCATATTTGTCTTTGTCTGCTTTAACCCTAGCTGTTCTAATAGTTGTAGGGCAGTTTTCCCCACCTGCGTGCTCGACCGTTCTCCTAGCACTTTTAATTCCAGTACTTGATCATTTTCTACTACTTGAAAATAATAGTTTCCACCAGCATGAAGAGAGGCCTGTAACTGTGCAATCATCTTATGCTGACCAATTTGTATTTGCGCTTTATTTCCTGGAAAAAGCTTTAACACTCTCCCCTGGATAATTTGCCCTTTCTTCAATGGGGCTATATGATTACTTGTATTTACTTGTTGGTCACCTGAAATTCGTAGACTCATCCCGATAGTACCTCCTCCTAGGAAACTATATTTTTAACAGGTGAAAATGATCGTCGATGATGAGGGCATACACCATATTGTTCTAAACTTTCCATGTGTTGCTTTGTTCCATACCCCATATTAGAAGCGAATTCATACATAGGAAACTTATTATGTAAATCCTTCATATAATTATCTCTCGTTACTTTTGCTAAAATACTTGCAGCAGCAATAGATACACTTTTTGCGTCCCCTTTAACAATAGCCTCCGATGTGCACGATAGCGAATCTAACTCCACCGCATCTATCAACACATGTTCTGGAGTTGGGCTTAGTTGGCCAATAGCATCATACATTGCAAGCTTTGTTGCCTCATAAATGTTGATTTCATCAATTTTATCGCTATTAATTATCGAAATTCCATAGCTTAAAGCTTTCTTTATAATGACTTGATAAAATTTATCTCTGTCAGCTTCTGTTAATTGCTTAGAATCATTCAAGCCTAGTAATTTAAAGTCTGCTGGTAATATCACACTTGCTGCTACCACAGGTCCGGCAAGCGGTCCTCTGCCGGCCTCATCAACCCCTGCAATATAATGTATATCTTTTGAATAACAGGCGTTCTCGTATGAAATCATTTCCCTATGCCGCTGCTCTAATTCTTGTTTTTTTAATTGACGCTTTTCATAGCTCGCAATTAATTGCTGAACACCTTTTCGCTCATCCATCCGTAAATGGGAAATCAATTCTTCATTTAATTCTCCGGCTTCAAATAATTTCTTTAGTACAGCTATTGATTTTTTATTCATTGTATTAACACCTATCTCTCTGTATCTAATATCGGCCAGTTTCATTAATTTGTTAGTGTTTCAAACCCTAAACCTTTCTATTGATGACGATTTATACGTATGACATGAAATAAGACACCCATCCGAAGATGCATGTCTTGGTAACCCTCTAATTTAGGGACATCATTTACTGATTAGAAGGAGATTCTAGTGAAACTCTACCTAGTTTTCCTGTACGTAAATCCCTAATAACAATATCGGATACCTTGGCCAAATTAACTTTACCACCACTCTCGAGTGCTCCACGTTGCTTACCTATTGCATTAAAGATTTCCCACATATCGTCCATATCACGGTCTACTTGATAGCGCTCCTCCAATTTTTGAGGATAGTGCTTTTGTAAATAAGTAATGACAAAAGCCACGATATCTTGCAAGGAAAGCAATTGATCTTTTATCGTACCGATAGCTGCTAAACGATAACCAACTAGCTCCTCCTCAAATTTTGGCCATAATATACCTGGTGTATCCAATAACTCAAAATCCCTTTTGACTTTTATCCATAATTGCTGTTTTGTCACTCCCGGTCTATCACCAGTTTTAGCAATCTTTTTATTCGCTAAACGATTGATTAGCGTTGATTTTCCAACATTAGGAATTCCTACGATCATTGCTCTTGCCGCTCTAGGCTGTATTCCTTTCTTTCTTAATTTGTCCATCTTCGCCTGCGCTTGTTCCTTCGCTAACTGAATGACTTGTTTTATATCATTCCTATCATTCACATTAATTGCTATTGCTGGTATATGTTTTTCCTCGAAATAGGCCAGCCATTGGTTTGTAACATACTGATCGGCTAAATCCTTTTTCATCATTACAATCATCTTTGGTTTATTCTGTAACACTTGTTGTAACATCGGATTTTGTGAAGAAAATGGAGCTCGAGCATCAACTAATTCCATTACAAAATCAACAAGCTTAAGTTTTTCTTCTACTTCCCGTCTAGCTTTTGCCATATGACCGGGAAACCATTGAATGGTCATTGTTTAAACCTACTTTCCTATCGTCTGCATTCGATTGAACGGCCAATATATGAGGTCTGTTTTTCCTACAATTTGATCAGTAGAAACGACCCCCAGTACACGGCTGTCCGTTGAATTCCCTCTGTTATCTCCTAATACTAATACATGGTCTTCTGGAATAACATCATATCCACCAGGAAGGTCTTCTAACGAAAAGTCATTCGTTAGGATTTGATATGATTTAAGACTATCCTTTTGATCTGTTAAGAATGGTTCATTCATTTCTTCTCCATTAATGTACAATACATTATCAATCACTTCAACATGTTCTCCTGGCAATCCAATTACACGCTTAATAAAATCCTTTTTTGATGACGCATGGAATACAACCACATCAAATCGTTCTGGTTCATGTAAATGATAAGCAAATTTGTTTACAATCATTTGATCGCCATCATGTAATGTTGGAAGCATAGACGGTCCATCAACTACAATTGGAGCGAAAAAGAACATCCGAACTATAAAAGCCAATCCAAAGGCGATTAATAAAGCCTTTAACCAATCTAACCATTCGTTCTTCTTTTCTTTCTTCCTTTTTCCCATATTTCCCCCTCCAACCTTTGTACATAAGACCCTCTTTATATATTACAATAATTATGTACTTAAACAAAACTGGGGCTTTCTTAGTTGGAAAATCTTAAGCAATATCAGTAACGAATTAAGCATTTAGTTTACTAGCTATACTGCTTAAAACTTCAATATTTTCCCCATAGCCTCTAGTACAAAAAAGGAGCTTGTGCAGATTGCCAAGCTCCTTTCCAATGATTTTGTACTCGTATACTATTAGCGACGTTCTTTAATACGAGCTGCTTTACCACGAAGATTGCGTAAGTAGTAAAGTTTCGCACGGCGAACAATACCACGACGCGATACTTCGATTTTATCAATACGAGGTGAATGTACTGGGAATGTACGCTCAACACCTACTCCATAAGAAAGCTTTCTTACTGTGAATGTTTCGCTAATTCCACCGTTTTGACGTTTAATAACGACACCTTCGAATACCTGAATACGTTCACGGGAACCTTCCACAACCTTAACGTGGACTTTAACAGTGTCTCCCGGACGGAAATCAGGATGATCATTACGAAGTTGGTCTTTAGTAATGTCTTCAATCAATTTTTGCATCTGGCTTCTCTCCTTCCAAACCAATGCTCATATCTACTATGTGACAGCGGAACATCGTTTATAAAGCTTAAAGACGGAACTTTAAGCACATCATTTAATATACCATATCAAACTCTAGACTTCAACCACTTATTTATCATCCCATTCTTCTATCCATCGTTTCCACTCTTCTGGTATATTTTTATGTTCTAGTAAATCACGTCGACGCTGATATGTTCTTAGCAATGATTGTCGTTCTCTCCAAGCATTAATTTTCCCGTGATCTCCTGATAACAAAACCTCTGGAACTTTCAATCCTCGGAAATCTGCTGGCCTCGTATAATGTGGATGCTCCAATAAACCTGTCGAGAAAGAGTCCTGAGGTGCTGAATCTTTATTCCCCAGCACTTCAGGAAGTAAACGAACAACACTATCCATCACAACCATTGACCCTATTTCTCCTCCAGTAAGCACAAAGTCTCCAATAGAAATTTCGTCTGTTACTAAGTGTTCTCTAATTCTTTCATCATACCCTTCATAGTGACCACATATAAAGATAAGATGATCCTCCTGAGAAAGTTCTTCTGCCTTCTTCTGATTATAGGTTTCTCCCTGTGGGCACATGAGAATAATTCTGGAATTATCAGATTTTCTTTGCTTTTTTACAGCTTCCACCGTGTCAAAAATTGGTTGTGGTGTTAATACCATACCCGCACCACCACCATACGGATAATCATCTACTTTATAATGTTTGTTTTCCGTGTAATCTCGAAAGTTTACTAAATTGTAGCTAAACCTGTCATTTTCATACGCCTTTTTTAAGATAGATGACTGTAATACTCCATGAAACATCTCTGGAAAAAGGGTTAGTATATCGATGTGCATCAGTCTAACAATCCTTCCATCGGCTCAATAATTACTTTACTTGCCTGCGTATCTACTAAAGTGACAACAGATGCAATATAAGGAATAAGTACATCCTTTCCTTGTGATCGACGAACGACCCATACATCGTTGGCGCCAGGAGATAAAATTTCTTTAATTGTACCTATTTGTTCTCCATCATTTGTAAAAACGGCACATCCAATAATTTCGTGATAATAAAATTCATGTTCTGCCAGGTCTGTCAACTGATCTTCTTTTATTTTTAACTTACAACCTTTATAAACCTCTACATCATTTATATTCGTCAATCCTTTAAAACGTAGTAGGTCAAATCCTTTATGCATACGATGGCTTTCAATGGTTAATTCCTTCTGTATATTACCATCCTTAACAATATACAGTGTCTTTCCAATCGAAAAGCGTTCTTCGAAATCGGTAATTCGCAGTACCTTTACTTCACCGTGTATTCCATGTGTGTTAATTATCTTCCCTACAGTATACATTTTCTCTGTCATCATCTCACCTGCTATTCATCAATTCGAATGACTATATCGTCTTTGACAACGATAGCACTTTCACCCATAAGCTCATTCCAATGCGATCCTTCTGAGACCTCAACAAGAGCTTCAACCTCTTTTTCTATTATTTCACTACCCATCTCCAGCATTTCCAGTTGCTCTATTTTAAAATCAGCAAGCTTAATTTTTTCTTTACGATTATTAATTTCCTGTTGAAAACGATGACCAACCTCTTGCTTGGAGATTCCTGGTTTATTAGAGAGCTTTCTTTGTTCGAATAAAAGCTGTTGACACTCTTGTTCAAGCCGCATTTTATGATTGTAAAAGTTAGTTTTTAATTTTTCTTTGCTCTTCTCTGTGACAATTTGCTTGATTAGGACTTTTTTTATAATTTTCAACGTTCATTCCTCACTCTCACAAAGCGTCTTGTAACTTGTAAAAAAATGTGTAAAAAGGGAAAGGTTCCGCCCTTTCCCTCTACATAATATCTAAATAAACACGCTTATTGCTATTGGTTTTTGCTGCGTAAACAACTGTACGGATCGCCTTGGCAATTCGTCCATTTTTACCAATCACCTTACCAACATCATCAGGGTTCACGGAAAGATGATAAACAATCTTTGATTCTTCTTCCGTTTCCGTTACCACAATGTCTTCTGGGTGATCTACGAGTGACGTTACAATAGATTCAATAAGGGCTGTCATGATATCACACTACTTTGCAATTTGATTTTTTTGCTCGTGGAATTTCTTCATGATGCCTTCTTTTGAGAATAGATTGCGAACTGTATCACTAGGTTTAGCACCTTTAGTCATCCAGTCAAGTGCTTTTTCTTCATCTATTTTAACTTCAACTGGATTTACAACAGGATTATAAGTTCCGATTTGTTCGATAGAACGTCCATCACGTGGAGAACGTGAGTCAGCTACAACGATACGATAGAATGGATTTCTTTTAGATCCCATACGTTTTAAACGAATTTTAACTGCCATGCTTCTTGCACCTCCAAATATAAGTATTTAACACATTTTTAGATTTTAGCAGAAAACAGAAAGTCTGTAAAGTGTTTTTCCATTACAATGCTTAATCCTTTGATTTTCCTACTTGTAATTAGGCCCTTGAACCTTCGTTCTTCTCAAATCACATGAAGCAATTCAAGCTTGCAAGTATGAGCTGAGAGCTTCCGAATTCTGAATTACATAAATGGAAATTTCATTCCTTTACCTTTCTTACCCTTTTGCATATTTGTCATTTGCTTCATCATTTTTTTCATCTCTTCAAATTGTTTTAATAGTCTGTTTACTTGAGAAACCGAAGTTCCCGACCCTTTTGCTATTCGCTTCTTTCTACTCGCATTCATCAAACTTGGGTCCTGGCGTTCATTCTTAGTCATGGATTGAATAATGGCTTCTACATGTGAAATTTGTTTTTCGTCAATTTGAGCATTTTTAAGCCCCTTCATTTTATTAGCGCCCGGAATCATTGACATTAGATCATCTAATGGCCCCATCTTCTTCACTTGTCCCATTTGCTCTAAGAAATCATCAAATGTAAAGGACATGTTCTTCATTTTTTCTTCAAGCTCTTTCGCCTGTTTTTCATCTACATTCGTTTGGGCTTTTTCAATTAACGATAATACATCACCCATACCAAGTATTCTAGAGGCCATTCGATCAGGATGAAACGCTTCTAACTGATCAAGCTTTTCCCCCATACCAGCAAATTTAATTGGTTTATCTGTCACAGCCTTAATGGATAAAGCAGCCCCACCACGAGTATCTCCATCTAATTTTGTTAGAACTACCCCTGTAATATCTAACTGTTCATTAAAGCTTTCAGCTACATTGACTGCATCTTGTCCCGTCATTGAATCCACAACTAGATAAATCTCATCAGGTTTAACAACCGATTTGATTTCTTCTAGTTCTTGCATTAGTTCACTATCAACATGTAATCTCCCTGCAGTATCAATGATTACATAATCATGATGCTCTTCTTTCGCTTTTTCAATCGCCTTTTGGGCAATATCAACCGGGTTTGCATCTGTTCCCATAGAGAATACCGGTAAATCAAGCTGTTTCCCTAACGTTTCGAGCTGTTGAATTGCTGCAGGGCGGTAAATGTCGCAAGCTACAAGTAATGGTGAACGATTATGTTTCTTCCGTAAAAGGTTAGCAAGTTTACCAGTTGTAGTTGTTTTTCCAGCACCTTGCAGACCAGTCATCATAATTACCGTTGGAGCTTTGTCTGCTACAGCGATCTTACTTTGTTCGCCACCCATGAGTGCTGTTAGCTCTTCTTTTACAACTTTAATAACCTGTTGCCCAGGCGTTAAGCTTTCCATAACTTCTTGACCAACAGCACGTTCTTTAATTCGTTTGATTAAATCTTTTACAACTTTATAGTTTACATCGGCTTCCAGTAATGCAAGCCGAACTTCTCTCGTCATTTCCTTTACATCCTGCTCAGAAACCTTACCTTTACCAGTAATTTTTTTAATTGTACTTTGCAGGCGGTCGGCCAATCCTTCAAACGCCATAGAAGGTGTCCCCCTAATCTAATTCTTTTAATTTATGAATGATTTGCTGAACAGCTTTTTGCTCAGACAATTCAGCTTCCAGACTTTCTATAAGCTCAGATCGCTGCTGAAACTTCTTGTATAAGGATAGCTTTTCCTCATACGTTTCCAACATATGTTCTGTTCGCTTAATATTATCATATACAGCCTGCCTTGATACATCGAATACTTCAGAAATCTCACCAAGAGAATAATCCTCAAGATAATACATTTCCATGTAATTTCGCTGTTTGGGTGTAAGTAATGCCTGATAAAAATCAAATAAATAATTCATTCGCGTTGTTTTTTCTAGCATGATATACACCCCTTGTTAAGTGATTTACCTTTACAAAATATAATAACGAATGTTCCGTTTGTATGTCAAGCCGCTACTAATTAATCTTCTTCTAGCATATCCGCAAATAACCCATAAACAAACGCATGCGCATCAAATTCTTGTAGATCTTCCATCTTCTCTCCCAATCCTACATACTTAACTGGAAGTTGTAATTCATGACGAATAGCTAAAACAATACCACCCTTAGCTGTACCATCTAATTTCGTTAAAACGATGCCAGAAACATCTGTCGCTTCTGAAAATGTTTTTGCTTGACTAAGAGCATTTTGCCCAGTAGTTGCATCCAATACAAGTAAAACTTCATGCGGAGCACCAGGGACCTCCCTCTCAATAACTCGCTTAACTTTTGCTAGTTCATTCATTAGATTAACTTTATTTTGTAATCTTCCTGCTGTATCACAAATAAGAACATCAGCATTGCGTGATTTCGCTGACTTTATTCCATCAAAAATAACAGCAGCTGGATCACTACCTTCGTTTTGTTTGATTACATCAACACCGGCTCGTTCTCCCCAAATATCTAACTGTTCAATCGCTCCAGCTCGAAACGTATCTCCTGCAGCTAAAACCACTTTTTTTCCTTGTTGTTTTAGCTGATAGGCCAATTTACCAATAGATGTCGTTTTTCCAGCTCCATTTACACCCACTACTAAAATAATGGATAGTTGTTCCTCTTGAAGATTTAGATGTTCTGTATGTTCATCATCTTCTCCGTAATATATTTCAACGAGTTTTTCTGAAATAACATCCTTCACCGCTTTGGAGTCTTTGATATTTTGTCGTTTTACTTCCATTTTCAATTCATCAATTAAATCCATTACAGTCGATACACCAACATCAGCAGTGATTAACACTTCCTCTAATTCTTCGAAAAAGTCCTCGTCTACTTTCCGGTATCGAGCTATTAAATCATTAATCCTTCCAGAAAAAGATTGACGGGTCTTCTTCATCCCGTCTTTATATTTCGTTGAAACCTCTTTGGTTTCTTCTTCATTTTTTTGAAATTTCATTTTCCATTTATCCATAAATCCCATTTCCATTACCTCCTTATGACTTTATTAATTCCTTTGTATCTTCCAGTCGAACGGAAACTAATCGAGATACACCCGATTCCTGCATCGTTACACCATATAGAACATCTGCTTCTTCCATTGTACCTTTTCGGTGGGTGATTACAATGAATTGGGTATTTTCACTAAATATTTTTACATAGTTAGCAAAACGTGATACGTTTGCTTCATCTAACGCTGCCTCTACTTCATCTAATACACAGAATGGCACTGGACGCACTCGTAAAATAGCAAATAATAAAGCAATAGCAGTTAATGCCCGCTCTCCACCAGATAATAACCCTAAATGCTGAAGCTTCTTACCCGGCGGCTGTGCTACGATATCTACGCCTGTATCCAGTAAACTTTTTGGGTCCGTTAATTTTAATTCGGCCCGACCTCCACCAAAGAGTTGTTGAAATACGGTAGCAAACTCTTCCTTTATTTGCTGAAAAGTATTGCCAAATCGTTTTTTCATTTCTTCATCCATTTCCGCAATTACATCGTAAAGGGTTTTCTTGGCATCAACTAAATCAGTTTGTTGCTCTGTCAAAAATGTGTACCGCTCAGTGATTCGTTCATACTCATCGATTGCCCCTAAATTCACTGTCCCCAACTGATCAATTTGCTGCTTCAATTGCTGCACCGCTGATTGAGATGCTTCTTTATTTTCAGCCTTATCGTAGATTTGTTTTGCCTTCTCATACGTAATAATGTATTCATTCTGTAAATGAGACAGAAGATTTTCTAATTCTACATCCATTCGATTCGACTGTACTTCTTTTTTCTGAATATCTGCTCTGAGAGCTTCGTAATGTTTATTCTCTTCTTTCAATTCACGCTCTTTATCCTGCATGATTTGCGTGCGTTCTGATCTTTCTCCTCGCTTTTTTTGTATGGTTTCTGTGATTTTTTCCTTCTCAGTACGATGATTCGAAATAGATGCATCAATTTCCTCTTCCGTCTCATTCGACTGATGAAAAGCAAGCAAATCATCTAATTCCTCAGCATACAGATCGTATTGACGTTGTAGTTCAGCTAATTGGTTCTGAACACTATTTGTTTTCTCCCGCTGACTCTTCTCGCGCTCATCCTGTTCTGCTAGTAATACATGGTTGCGATGTAACTCCTCTTGTAACCTTTCCTTATTCTCTTGAACTTCCGATTGTTGCTTTGTTACTATTTCAATTTCTTCCTCTAGTTGTTGGGTCTTACTATTTAAGTCGGCTAATTCCTCTGTTAATCGCGCTTGTCGTTGAACGAGCTGTTCTTTATCTTCTGCAAATTGTTTTTTATCCTGATCGTATAATGTAAGATTATCGTTTAAGGTTTCTTTTTTCATTTCAATTTCTCGATGAAAAGCACGTAATTCCTGTAGTTTTTGCTGCTCTTGTTGAATACTCTGTTCTTCTTCAAGTAATTGTTTTTCTGTTTCACTAATATATTGCTTTTGCTTTTGTACATTTTTTTCAAAATCTAAGGTTTTTGATTCAAACTGCCTTAGCTTCTCCGTCATTTCCTGTAGATCTTTTTCTCTTGTAAATAGAGATTGATTTGTCTTTTTTTGCGCTCCACCTGACATGGAACCTCCTGGGTTAACAACATCTCCCTCCAGTGTGACAATACGAAATTTCCGCATCGCCGTAGTAGCCAGCTCGTTGGCATCTTTTAATGTTTTTGCAATAATAACGTGTCCCATTAGATGATTAATGGCCTTCCTGTACGTATTATCCACATTGACTAGATGCGATGCGATGCCGATAAATCCTTGATGCTGCTCTAACTTCTTCATTAGCTCGCTTGGAATAAAACGCTCTTGGATAGAAGCTAACGGTAAAAATGTTGCCCGGCCACTATTTGTTTTTTTCAACCATACGATGGATTGTCTTGCTGCCTTATCATCTTTTACAACAATGTGTTGTGCCTGTCCACCAAGTACCGTTTCTATCGCAGTGATATAGGATTTGGGTACATGTATTAATTCAATAACTGCTCCATTAATATCTGTCAAGGTTCCATCTTCTCTTGCCTTTAGCACAGCCTTTACACCATGAAAGAATCCCTGAAAGTCTTCTTTCATTTCTTCAAGCATTTCTTTTTTTGATTTAATTTTTTCGATGTACTGATACCCTTGATATAATTTTGCCTGCGCTTCTTGGAACTCACTTCTTCTTTGCTCCAATTCTTGCTTGATCGCTTTTATAGTGTCGTCTTTGTCTGCGTACTTATTTTCTTGGCTCTTTAAATCTTCTGCCAGTTGATTTGCTTGCTTTGTCAGTTTTTCTCTTTCACGCAGTAGGTCTTTAAATTTTTCCGTTTGTTTTTCTTTCTTGCCATCAAGCTGTTGAATTCGCTCGTCAATGGAGTGTAATTCATTTCGCCGAACAGCTTGCTTATTTAAATACTCGATGTACTCTGATTTTAAATCTTCAATTTTCTCCGCAAGGTTCTCTTTTCCTAAGCTTAGCTTCTGTTCGAGTTGTTTAATTTCACCTTTTGTTGCAGCTTTTATGGTTTGTAATTCAGATAGGCGTTTTTTTTCCTGAATAACTTCTTCATGCAATTTTCCAATTCGAATTGAAGTTTCCTTTTTTTGCTCCTCCAGTTTTTCTTTGTTGTCTTCAAAGTGCTTGAATCTCTCTAAAAATAATTGCTTCTTTCCTTCATATTTTTCCAACTGCTGTGTCATAGATAACAAATCAGCCTGTAGCTTTTCGATGGTGCCATCTAATTGATCAATTGCTTGTCTTTCACTTTCTTGTGACGCTTCTTTTTGTTGAATCGCTGTTTTCAACTCTACTTCTTTTAATTTCATTTGATCGAGCTCTTGAAGCGTTGATTGCCATTGATTATGTATAATCTCAATTTCAGCTAGAAGATAAGAAATTTCTTTTTCCTTTAATTCTTCTTTGAGTGCTACGTATTTTTCTGCTGTTTGTGCTTGCTTTTTCATTGGATCGAGTTGTTGCTCGATTTCATGAATAATATCTTCTACACGGTTTAGATTTTCTTGTGTTTTAGCTAGTTTATATTCGGCTTTCTTCTTCCTCTGCTTATATTTCAGAACCCCAGCTGCCTCTTCAAAAATAGTCCTTCTTTCCTCTGCTTTTGAGCTAAGAATTTCTTCCACTTTTCCTTGACTAATAATTGAAAAGGCCTCACGTCCAAGTCCTGAATCCATGAACAAATCAACAATATCTTTTAATCGACACGATTGATTATTTATATAGAACTCACTTTCACCAGAACGATATACCCTTCTAGTTACACTTACTTCTTCATATTCTAAAGGTAGGAGCTGGTCATGGTTATCCAATACTAACGTTACTTCTGCAACATTTAATGCTTTACGTGTATCACTCCCTTGGAAAATAATATCTTCCATTTTAGATCCACGTAAGGATTTTGCCGACTGCTCCCCTAGCACCCAACGAATAGCATCCGTTATATTACTTTTTCCACTTCCATTAGGTCCTACCACTGCAGTTACTCCTGGAACAAAATCAACATTAATCCGTTTTGCAAAAGATTTAAAGCCAACACTTTCCAACCTTTTTAAGTACATATTACATTCTCCTAATTCAATAAAGAACATTGACAAATTGCATCTATTTAAGTTCTCAATTATCATAAATTTATCAAGCACGATTCTTATTCATCGTATTTCTATAATTAGTTTTACGAAAAACAAATTTGGCTTTTTACCGCATTTATTTTATCATAAACATAGAAACAAAAGAAGAGTAGACCATACATACTCTATTAGTTTTAAATCGTAGGGGAGAGATATTATAGAATGAGCTTAGAAAAACCATCAGCAGAAAATTTAAAGATTTTACTTGATGAAATTGCTGAACAACTAGATGTTGTTAATCGCACGATAATGGATCCGGAAGATTATGATTTGAATAAATATGAAGAGATCAAATTTATGTATGATATGATTAAACAGAAAGGGCGACTCAGCGCTCAAGAAACACAAGCTTTTATTGAAGAGCTACGATCTGTTCGAAAGCATTAAGTGAATACGTAACGATTCCCATTATGAAGTTCGCGGGACAGAGGCCTGCCCACACGAATACAGAACCAAAAAAGATGCTCCTTCACTTAGCTAAGCTTAATGAGTGAAGGAAATCTTTTTTTGTAGTCTAGGAAATTATAAAATTTACCCATGTGGATAAATGGCGCGTGTTGAGTCGCTTGCAAGGGGAGCTCCCAAACTTTCATTCTATTTAACTGTAATAGTGGTTTCTCATAAGAATGAAAAGTGTGAGCTGTTGCTTCCTGCGAGAGTGCGTCAGTTTTTGTGTACAAAAACTGACGCACTACTGAAAAAACAACGGCTCATCCTAATCGTTCTATCTACTTTAAAACAACTGTAGTTGTTTTATGAATTATATTTATCTATCGCTGCTTTTGCAGCACGCTGCTCGGCTTCTTTTTTTGTGCGTCCAATGCCCGATCCATAAATTTCATTTTGAATGAGTACATTAGCAACAAATTCTTTATGATGAGATGGGCCTCTTTCTTCTATAATTCTATACTCGATTGATTGATTTTTAATCTGTTGAATTAATTCTTGTAACTGACTCTTGTAATCCATCGCATGCGAAAAAGCACCATCTGTAATCTTCGGAAATACATGGTCTTCTAAAAATTGTAACGCTGCATCAAACCCCTGATCCAAATATAATGCTCCTAAGAAGGCTTCAAAAACATCAGCAAGTAAAGCAGAGCGGTCTCGACCACCTGTTTGTTCCTCTCCTTTACCTAGTAATATAAATTGACCAAATTCAAGACCTCTGGCAAAGCTAGCTAGTGAAGGTTCACAAACAATAGAGGCTCTTAATTTAGTCATTTCTCCTTCTGGCATATGTTGATGCTTACGAAAAAGATATTGAGATACTCCTAATTCTAGTACAGCATCACCTAGAAATTCCAACCTTTCATTATCCGAAAATACTTCCTTACGATGCTCATTCACATAAGATGAATGTGTAAATGCCTGTCTAATCAATATATGGTTGTGAAACATAATATTTAAATGTTTCTCTAACTGGGCAATTTCCACGCTGGACACCTCAATTTCCATTAAATATACGGAAAGTCCCGCCAAAACTCGCGAGACTTTCTCTTCCTGTTATTCTTGTGTGCTGTTTATGTAGTTAACAGCATCACCAACTGTATTTATTTTTTCAGCCTCTTCATCAGCAATTGTCATATCAAATTCGTCTTCAAGCTCCATTACAAGCTCAACCACATCAAGAGAGTCAGCTTCTAAATCTTCTTTAAACGATGCTTCCATTGTTACTTTTGACTCTTCCACATCAAGACGATCAACGATAATATCTTTTACACGATCAAACACATCTGCCACGTTCCTTCACCTCCTTTCAAGGAAATCCGTAGTATTACATAACCATTCCACCATCAATATGAATCGTTTGGCCCGTAATGTAGTTTGCATCATCGCTTGCAAGGAAGCGTACAACCTTTGCAACATCCTCTGGCTCTCCAAGCTTGTTTAAAGGGATCATTGCTAGCATTTCCTTTTGCTGTTCATCAGTTAAGGCATCCGTCATATCTGTAGATATAAAACCTGGCGCTACGGCATTAACATGAATATTTCTTGAAGCAAGTTCCTTTGCTGTTGTTTTCGTTAAACCTATGACACCAGCTTTTGCTGCTACATAATTTGCTTGTCCAGGATTTCCGCTAACTCCAACAATGGAAGCTACGTTAACAATCTTTCCAGCTCTTTGCTTCATCATTTGTCTTGTAACTGCCTTTGTACAAACAAATACACCTTTTAAATTGGTATTAATTACTTGATCGAATTCTTCTTCTTTCATTCTCATTAATAAATTATCTCTCGTTATACCGGCATTATTAACAAGAATGTCCAATGAACCAAAATTACTTACTACTTCTTTAATCATTGATTTAACACTTGCCTCATCAGCTACATCAGCTTGCACGATAAAAGCATTAGAGCCCATCGCTTTAATTTCTTCGACAACAGCTTTCGCTTTATCTTCGCTCCCAGCATAATTCACGGCGACATTCGCACCTTGTTTTGCTAATTCTAATGCAATGGAACGGCCTATACCACGAGACGCTCCTGTAACCAATGCGTTTTTGCCTTTAAGCATTATTAATCCCCCTTAAACCATGATATAAAGTCATTTAATGAAGCAGTATCTTGAACAGCAAACGTAGTAGTATTTCGATTAACCTTCTTCACCAAACCACTTAACACTTTACCATTTCCTACTTCTACAAATGCATCTACTTCTTTCTCCATCATATTTCTAATTGATTCCTCAAATCGAACAGGAGAATACAGTTGTTTAATTAATAGTTCTTTGATCTCAGCATTCTCCCTTACTGGTGAAGCTGATACATTTGCGTAGATAGGAATCGCTGCATCATTAATCGTTACCTTGTTTAAGTACTCTGAAAATGCCTCATTAGCCGATTTCATAAGACGAGAATGAAATGGTCCACTGACATTTAACGGAAGAACGCGTTTAGCACCTTTCGCTTTTAAAATTTCTTTGGCCATCTCGATACCTTTAACTGACCCAGAAATAACAATTTGTCCTGGACAATTTAGATTAGCTAGATCTACAACTTCTTCATTTATTTCACTAAGCCCAGCTTGAATCGTCTCACTATCTAACCCAAGCACTGCCGCCATTGTACCTTGTCCTTTTGGAAAAGCCTGCTCCATTAATTTTCCACGTTTTGCTACAAGTGGCAAAGCTTCCTCTAACGAAATAGCTCCAGCAGCTACTAATGCGCTGTATTCTCCAAGACTATGACCAACCGTCATTACTGGCTGTACTTCCATATCTAATAACATGGTGTGAAGAGCGATGCTTGTTAATAATAAGGCCGGCTGTGCATTTTCTGTTTCTGTGAGTTCCTCTTTTGGCCCTTCAAACATAATTTTTGTTAGATTCTTTTGTAAAATTTGATCTGCATCATCAAAGAGTTTTTGGATCTTAGGTGATGCTTCATATAGTTCTCTTCCCATTCCTACTGTCTGGGACCCTTGCCCAGGAAACATGAAGGCAACCTGCTTCATTATTTGTCCCCCTCCAAATTCATTGTCTCAATCGTTTGTTTAATCGTTTCCGTAATTTGGTTATTAACCATGTGACACGTCTGTTTAACTGCATTATATATGGCGTTTGAATCAGATGAACCATGCGCCTTCACAACTGGTGCTGCTAATCCGAATAATCCTGCCCCGCCATATTCTGCATAATCTAGTTTTGCTTTTAATCCTTTCAAGTCGTTTTTAATCATACCAGCGGCAATTTTCGTTTTTACAGATGACATAAATGTCTCTTTAAGCATGGAAAACATAGCCCCGGCAGTTCCTTCAATTGTTTTTAATGCAATATTACCAGTGAATCCGTCAGTTACTACAACATCTGCAACGTTAGTTAACAAATCACGCGCTTCGACATTGCCGATAAAATTAATTGGCGTATCACTCAAAAGGTGAAACGCTTTTTTAGTAAGGTCATTCCCTTTCCCATCTTCGGTTCCAACATTTAATAACCCTACCCTAGGATTGGTAATAGAGCGCACTTGCTCGACATAAATAGAACCCATTAACGCGTATTGTAATAGGTGATTCGGCTTCGCATCAACATTTGCACCTACGTCCAATAGCAGGAATCCTTGCCCATCTAAAGTGGGTAATGTCGGACTTAGAGCAGGGCGCTCAATGCCTGTAATTCTACCAACGATAAAGAGACCTGCGCTCATTAATGCTCCCGTATTTCCAGCAGAAATACAAGCATCGGCTCTACCTTCTTTTACCTCTTGGGCCATTAAGACTAATGACGCCTTCTTTTTCCTGCGAACCGCACGTACAGGTTCATCTTCTGAAGTAATTACTTCTGTTGTATGTAAAATATCAATATTTTTAGTATCTGTTAAGTACTCATTTATCTTCGCTTCATCCCCAACTAGGGTAATATGTAGTTGGTCAATCTCAGAGACAGCTTTCATCGCTCCAAGTACTACAGCTTTTGGTGCATGATCGCCACCCATGGCATCTATTGCAAGTTTCATTTATTGTTCTCCTTTTTGTTCATTAGGTTGATACATATGGAAAATACCAGTAAACACTGTTTCATTTTCTACAATGCTGTTAACATGAACAATCGTAAGTCCTTTCTCTTTTCCTTCAACTACAGCCTTCGCAACCACGCGTTCGCCTTCTTTAACCTGTCGTGTAAATTTCAATTCTGATTTAGCAGTTAGAGCTAATTCATCATTAATCACAGCAACAGCAAGAGAATTTGCCTGAGCAAACAAATGATGACCACGGGCAATTTTATTACGCGAGAATACATGCTCCGCACCAATGTCTAAAATTGAGATTGCCCGATTATCTAATTCCAAGTCAACCACTTCTCCAATTACTTCTTCAAGTGGTAATGCTTTAACAGTTTCATTCCATTGGTTCGTAGCAACTGATTTAATCCGCTGCCTTAATTCAGGAATAGAAAGCTCCATCCGATCTAACCGGATCGTTTGGATACTGACAGAGAATTGTTTTGCCAATTCTTCATCTGTAATAAAAGGTGTCTTTTCAATTGTCTCTTTTAATAATCGTTGTCGATCAGATTTTGGTCGTTTCATGCTTGCACCGTCCATATTTTTTATGACTTGATCCTAATAGTAATATATAATACCTTGCTTGTTTATGCAAATATTTCTTAGTCTAATTTCTCGTTAAAAACGGAATTTTCCTCTACATATTGCTGCAGTAAACGGAATTCCGGATCATCTTCTAACAGGTTTTCATCAATGATGTTCTGCGCATCCTTTCGTGCTGTTTCTAAAGCTCGATAATCATGAATCATATCAGCTACTTTAAATTCGGGTACACCACTCTGTTTCCTTCCAAAGAAATCCCCTGGTCCCCTCAATCGTAAATCCTCTTCAGACAAAGCAAATCCATCGGTTGTTTCAGACATAATCCGCATACGTTCTTTTCCTGTTTCTCCTTTTGGGTCGGCAATTAAAATGCAGTAGCTTTGTTTAGCACCTCGTCCAACCCTTCCCCGCAATTGATGGAGTTGTGATAGTCCAAACCGCTCAGCATCATAAATAACCATAACTGTTGCATTCGGTACATTAACACCAACTTCTACAACTGTTGTCGATACTAGAATCTGTACTTCATTATCAGCAAATTGTTTCATTACAGCATCTTTTTCTTCTGTTGGCAACCTACCATGCATGAGACCAATTTTTATTTCTTCTGGGTAGAACGCTTGTAGCTGTTGATATACATCTACGGCATTTTGAATATCTAATTTATCGGACTCCTCAATGAGAGGACAGATAATATATGCTTGTTCTCCGAGAGAAATTTGTTTATGGATAAAATGAAGCACACGATCCAGCGTATTTTCTTTTACCCAGTATGTCTCAATTTCCTTTCTGCCCATAGGCATCTCATCAATGACGGATACATCCATGTCGCCAAATGCTGTAATAGCTAAAGTCCTAGGGATTGGGGTTGCTGTCATAAATAATACGTCAGGCTGAAGACCTTTTTCACGTAAGATACGCCTTTGCTCTACACCAAAACGGTGCTGTTCATCTACTATCACAAATCCAAGGTCATCAAAAATGACATCCTCTTGAATCAGCGCATGCGTCCCTACGACAATATTTATCTCATGTTTCTCAATACCTTCAGTTATTGCTTTTCGTTTTTTACCTTTTACAGAGCCAGTTAATAACGTAACATTCACTTTATCATCAAACAATTCAACTAGTGATTGGAAATGCTGCTCTGCTAAAATTTCTGTAGGTACCATTAGCGCACCTTGTTTACCTGCCGTAAGTGAAGCATACAAACATATTGCAGCAACCGCTGTTTTTCCCGAGCCTACATCCCCTTGTAAAAGACGACTCATTCTGTAGGGAGACTTCATATCGGATAGAATTTGATTTAACGATTTTTCTTGTGCATTTGTTAAAGCAAATGGCAAACTTGCAATAAATGCCTGAACAAGATCTGAATTATAATGTTGCGCATTTCCTACAGTTGCCTCACGTTTCAACTTGCGAAGTAGCTGCATTTTTAGTTGAAATAGTAAAAATTCTTCATAGATAAATCTCCGTCTAGCATGCTTTAATGCTACTCTATGCTTAGGAAAATGCATCATCGTAAAAGCTTCACTACGAGTAGGTATTTTATAACTTGCTAGATATCTATTTGGTAACAATTCTTCTATTTCCGTGGAACAAGCCTTCAATGCTTGTTGAATTAATTTCTTCAGCTTAACATTAGTTATATTGCCTTTAACAGAGTAGATAGGCTGAATTTCTGCCTGTTGATTGGCATGGCCCTTCTTATAATTACTAACCGTAATTTGCAAACGATGGGCATCCCACTTCCCAGTTAATGTGACCGTGTCCCCCTGATGAATTTGTTTCTTAGCGAAAGCTCGATTAAACATAACTGCTTTAACAGCAACCTGTTCAACTTCGAGGGTAAAGGTAAGTCTTGATTTTTTTTTGCCATAAAAAGTAAGAGAAGGATCATGAATCACCCTTCCCTCAATCGTAACTTTATCATCATGAATTAACTCACTAAGAGGCCTAATTTCGAAAATATCATAGCGATAAGGAAAATGATTTAATAAATCTTCAATCGAATAGATATGCATCAGTGCAAGGTCTTCTGCCATTTTATCGCCGATGCCTTTTAAGTTTGTTACAGGCTCACGTAACATGTGAATCACTCTTTCTAACTTGTAATCCCAAATAGTTTATCTTTTAGAAAACGACCAGTTGGTGTATCGGCTAATCCACCTTCACCAGTCTCACGAAGACTTGAAGGCATTTGTTTCCCAATTCGATACATAGCGCCAATCACTTCATCGCATGGTATTCTACTCGTTACACCAGCCAACGCCATATCAGCAGATACAATTGCTAGTGAGGACCCCCCAGCATTTCGTTTTACACAGGGAACCTCTACTAAACCTGCAACAGGATCACAAACAAGGCCAAGCATATTTTTTAATGTCATAGCAAATGCCTCAGCAGACTGCTGAGGAGTGCCGCCCGCCATTTCAACGATCGCAGCTGAAGCCATTGCCCCCGCTGAACCAACCTCTGCTTGACATCCTCCTGCCGCACCGGAAATAAAGGCATTATTTGCAACGACAAACCCAAATGCGCCTGCAGTAAATAAATAACGAATCATTTGCTCACGTGTAGGATGCAGCTGATTTTTAACTGCAAATAATGTGCCAGGTACACATCCCGCGCTCCCAGCAGTTGGAGTAGCACATATTGTACCCATTGCAGCGTTAACCTCATTTGTACCCATTGCTTTACTAACTGCATCAAGTAGTAAATTTCCAGATAAAGGAGTTTTCTCTTTCATGTAATTTTGTATTAATACCGCATCGCCACCAGTTAACCCCGTAACTGATTCAACACCTTTCAAAGCGTCCTCGATGGCGTTTTCCATTACTTGTAGGTTTTTCTCCATCTCTCCATATATTTCTTCACGCGTTTTTTCTTTAACTTCCATTTCCTGCCGAATCATTACTTCTGAAATTAAGATATTTTCATTTTCAGCAATCTCTACTAATTCCTTCACTGTACGAAACATATAATTCCACCTCTCTTGTTAAAACACTAGCTGACAATTTTGGAAATTTGAATAATGTGTTCAGCGTTATCCAATTCATGTAGCACGTCGTCATCTACATTTTGGTCTACTTCAATGACCATTAACGCTTCCTTACCGACATCCTTCCGATTCACTTCCATATGTCCGATATTAATTTGATGTTTGGCAAGTATTGTTGTAACAGAAGCAATCGCTCCGAAGCGATCGTTATGCATAATTAAAATAGCAGGGTGATTTCCAGATAACCGCAATTCAAAGCCATTTAATTCAGTGATTTCCACTTTTCCTCCACCAATCGAAACACCGACCAGTTCAAGCGTATCAGTTTCATTGCCAAGAACTATTCTAGCTGTATTCGGGTGATCGACAGCTGCGCTATCTTCAATAAATTCAATATAAAAATCTCTTTCCTTTGCGATATTCAACGCATTACTCATACGGGTGTCATCCGTTTCAAATCCAAGTAGGCCACCAGCTAAAGCAAAATCAGTACCATGCCCCTTATACGTTTTTGCAAAAGATTCATATAAATATATCTTTGCCCACTTCGGACTTTTTCCGAATAACGTACGTGCTGCCTTACCTATTCTCGCTGCACCTGCTGTATGAGAACTAGAAGGGCCTATCATAACCGGCCCAATAATATCAAAAACAGAATTATATTTCATAGCTATCCACCGCCTAGTTTTAGGTTTCCACAGTTTTACAATCTTTTAAAGTAAGGGTATTCATTCCAATAACAAGTCAATGTTATACCCCTAAGCTTCCATAGTAAATTATAACAAAAAAGTCGATATTAATCATTTCCATTATTACCTTGTAAGTATGATAACATGTATATCGCTATTATTTATACATGTTATCCGAATAATTTTGAATCCACTACAAATGCTATTCTTATTCATTATCCATGTCCTGTAATACATTGACTTCCATGTTTATAAGATCTATAATTAAAATTTGTGGATTATACGTTTATAATCGGGTGGGAGAGGGACAGGAGATACGATGAGGAGTTCATATGCCTGATAAGAAACACCAGCATAATTTACAGCCGAACTCAAGTTTTAAAAATGAGTTTATTGCTGGTCTGATAGGCTATTTAACGACAATGTATATTGTTGTTGTGAATGGGTCTATCCTTAGTGAAGCAGGGTTGTCCATTGAAAGTGGTATGGTTGCAACCATTCTCGCAAGTTTTGTTGGAACAGTACTGATGGGAATCATCGGCAGACTTCCGCTCATCATCATTCCAGGTATGGGGATTAACGCATTGTTTGCATACTCTATCGTGGAAGGCACGGAATTGCATTTTCAAGAAGGCTTAGCTGTTGTGCTTGTAGCTGCTATTATTTTTTTAATAACAGCTTTTAGTAAGTTAGGTGTATTGTTAAGAGATGCTATTCCCAATTCACTGAAACATGCAATCACTGTTGGTTTGGGTTTTTTCTTAATCTTAATTGGGCTAGAAAAAAGTGGACTTGTTATTAGCGGGGAAAATACCATCATTGCGATTGGTGATTTTAGCTCTGCTACCGTTATTGTTAGTTTATTGACTTTGTTTCTAGCCATATTCTTATTCGTAAAAAATATCCCGGCTAATTTCCTGCTTACCATGTTTGCTGGTACTATTTTTGCTTTCATTGCTGGAACCATAGAAACTGGAAACGAAGCAATAAATATTACATGGAGTGAAATGCTATTTCTGCCTTCATTTTCAGCAATTGATGAGTTATCATTTTGGCTAGCGGTATTCCCTTTATCGATGATCCTTATTTTTGAGAACATGGGTTTATTACATGGTCAGCTGGAGATGTTAAAACGAGAAAATAGGTACTCAAAAGCCTATCAAGTGACTGCTTTTTCAACGTTAACCTGTGCTTTCTTAGGGACATCGCCAACCGTTTCTGCTGCAGAAAATGCTGCTGTTATTGCTTCCAAAGGAAGAACTGGAAAAACAGCTCTCGTTGCCGGAGTATTGTTTCTAGCAACACTTTTCCTTATTCCTTGGATAACAATGATTCCAAATACAGCTATAAGCCCTATCTTAATTATTGTAGGCTTTTTGATGACCCAAAACATTCGATATCTACCATTAGATAACCTATCAGAATGTATACCAGCTCTACTCATAGTTGTAATGATCCCATTCACCTACAGCATTGCTGATGGTATGGCTTTTGGGTTCATTGCATATCCAATTGTAAAAATCGCAATTGGAAAACATCGAGAGTTATCGGCTGCACTAATCGTAATATCTGGTTTGTTCCTGTTTGATTTCATCATGAAGATTATCGGAATATAAAAAAAGGGATATCCCAAAAGTCACGTAAAAATGACGAAAGGGGTACCCCTTTTTTTAAAAGTTAAGAAAGTATAAAATCAGTGCAATGACTGCGTTAAGCCAAGTAGTTATTTTGAAATGTTTGATGTATATT